>QBUN01000416.1:0-9882 GCA_013180565.1 Candidatus Methanophaga sp. GoMg3.2
ATGCAAGCATACCGAGGTCATGAGCTCTTAACACGCGCCCTTCTTTCAGCACCACGTCTCCTTTATTCACATCTTCGCCTATAAAAGAGACATTTTTACCTGGTGTGACGGGTCGAAAGAGTTCTAAATCGCTACCTCGTTCCTTTGTATACTCGAGCATAACAACTGCGTTACTGCCCTTTGGTATTGGCATCCCTGTCTGTATAGGGAAACCCTCGCCAGCCCCTATTTCTACACGCTTATTCAGTATCCGTAAACGTACTGCTTTATTTGGTGATGCGCCAAAAGAGTCTTCGCCTCTTATCGCATAACCGTCCATTGCAGCTCTATCAAAAGGTGGGCTATCTACTGGCGAGTGAACGTCTTCTGCTAAAACTCGGTTCAAAACATCGTCAAAGCCGAGTTCTTCCTGTTCTGTCCTCTTCGCATATGCTAAAACCGTCCTTAATGCTTCATCCACCGAAATGAGCGTACGAAAAAGTTTCATGATTCTTCCAACCTATTCTTACCCCTCAAATACACCGTTACTATTCCTGCTTTTGTTAATTTCCGCTTTAAGGGCTCATCAATTGTAAGGACCGCAGCGTTCCTCTTTACTGCTACCTCTAGAATCAGTTCGTCGGTATTCATTTCGCCCACATCCGCCTCATTTAGCGTTACCTTGCATCTACCCGGTATTTGTTCTTGCTCAGGTGCTTTATGCTGCAGATAGCGAAGCAGTAAAGAATAGCCAACATTTGCTGCTCGCTTATCTTTGCCTTTTAATTCCCGTCTTAATCTATCTAATTCGTTCATCACCGCCTTCAGCACGATTATATGCCGATAGCCCAGCCGCTCCAGCTCTTCAAATATATCAACGCCAAATTCGCCTGGTATAAATAGCGCATTCGTATCCACCAACACTTCCTTTATCAACACGTTCTTCTTTATTTTTTGTATTTTTGTATGTATGTATGGGGCTGCGGAGATTTGAACTCCGGTCACCAGCTCCCCGAGCTGGGAGGATAACCTGGCTACCCTACAGCCCCTCTCTTCTATTTTTTATTGTATAATAAATATGTAAAACATATTATTTCTTTGAAGTGTAAAGCTTTTAAAAAAATTATTTATAAAATGGACAACGAGGACAGAGAACGGCTAAAGGAAGTAAGAGGCGTTAGAATAGCTGCGAATATGAGTGTAGACGGACTTGTAAGAGAGCTAAGAGATTGTGCCTTCGGTGCTGGTAGACTGGCAGAAGCAGTAGACCTATATGAGAGCATGCTGAAAGAGAATACGACAAAATTTTTGGGTATTGCCGGTGCTATTGTCCCTGCGGGGATGCGGAATGTGATAGCCGATATGATACGGGAGAGATATGTGGATGTGGTGGTAACGACAGGAGCAAATCTAGTGCATGACATCATAGAAGCTCTTGGCGAACATCATTATAAAATAGTTGAGGATGTGGACATCGCGGTAGATGATGTATGGCTGAGAGAGCATGGTAGGGATAGGATATATGATGTGATTGTGCATGACGACGCATTTGCAAAGTTAGAGGATTTTTTAAGGGGCGTGTTCGATAAGCTTGCTCGTGAAGCTGAGAATAAACGTTATAGTATAACGGAACTGCTAAAAGAGATAGGAGAAAATATCACGGACAACGATTCTATTCTGCGGTGTGCCGTTGCGAGTGGAGTACCGGTCTTTTGCCCTGCAATTGCAGACTCTATGATTGGACTCCATGCGTGGATATATAAACAGATGCGTCCCTTGAAAGTAGATGTATTCGATGACATGAAGGAATTGATAGGTCTCTTCTGCGATGCTGAGCGCACAGGTGCGATAATACTCGGTGGTGGTGTGCCAAAGAACTTCATATTTCAATCCGCATTGGTAGCACCAGCACGGGAAGATGGTCGAGAAGGTTTCGACTACGCGATACAGATAACAACTAATACGCCAGAGGATGGTAGCTTGAGTGGTGCGACCTTAGAGGAAGCGAAATCGTGGGGTAAGGTCGGTAGTAACGCGAAAGCAGTTACGGTTTATTGCGATGCTACAATTGCATTGCCGATTATCATGGCCGCTGTACACGAGCGGGTAGACCGCAAATGAGCACAAAAATCGGCGGATTCATTTTGATATGATTATAAAAAATAACAAGGAATAGAGTGCCCATAAAAAATAGACGAAAGAATAACGATAAATTTAACTTCCGAAAGAATTTATATTAATTACTATGTGCAAATGAGATAGGGTGCCAGGGTGGCAGAGTGGACAAATGCGGTGGCCTCGAGAGTCACTGTCCCTTTTGGGACGCTCAGGTTCAAATCCTGACCCTGGCGTAAGGTTCGTTTTGGCACTTTATTTTAGCCGCACATAATTAAGAGTAATTGTATAGCTAATCTTAAAAACCACGAGATTCCACAAGATTAACACAAGAAATTAGGGTTAATAGGGAGGGGATAGCCAATACTTTATCAAAACCCGATTCATATTATCGCTTTCTCGTGAAAATCTGTGTAATCTTATGGTTTTCTAAACAAATACAATTAAGATAGTAGTATCGCCAATATAAGTAGCGTTACGCATCTTGCAAGCTCGTTTGAAGCACCCATGACATCACCACTTACGGCACCGAATTTCTTCTTCGCTATCCAAACGACAACGAATGCGACTACAATGCCGGTAAAGGCGATAAAGAAACGAAAATGATCTGTAAACATAGTACAAATTAAAGCAATGAACGCGGAAGAAAGAAGAGCAACTACGTATCGCGACCCGGTAGAAGAGCGTATAAACAAAGTGCCCATCCCATCCACTCCTTCAAATCTTTTGCCTACTATCATGCAGGTATTCATGCTTAACTTCGCTGAAACCTCTGCTATTATGAATACCGAAGCAAAGGTGTAAAATGCGCAGAAATCAAAGTTGATTGTAGTCGCGCATACTGTCTCAATAGCAAATAAACTCGCGAGCAGCACAAAGATAACAGCAAATAAACCCGCTATCCCTATCTTCACGTCCTTCATCGCTTTTCGCTTTTCGCTTCTGCTTCCTCTTGCCATTATCCCGTCAAAGAAATCCGCTACACCGTCCAGGTGGATCAAGCCCGTGATAAGATAAATAGCGAGAAGCGTGAGCAAGGAAGCAATTACAGGTACAAAGAACCTAAAAGAGACGAAAGCTACCACAGAGACGAGTAAGCCAATCAATACTGCTGCGAACGGGAAGAGGTAAGTTTTGGCTGCCACTTCTTCTAGCTTCACCTCTTTCCTTATTGGTATCTGTGTCAAGAAGCTGATTATATCGAGCATTATTTAACTAACCCTTTCTTCCAACTGGCATAAAAATATATATAGCGGATTTTCTCGCTCGCCAAGATTCACGATTTTCACGACTCTTTCGCCCATATCTTGCTGTTCTTCTATTAGTCCTGCGTGGTTATGTAAAATGGAAAGAGAAAGCAATGTTATCGTTACTAATACAAGGGATATAATTACTATGATTTTAGTTGACATTTTTGCTTTTAGTTTTCATACATATCGCTTTTTATATCTTTTACGAACACACTTACCTCTTTCTTCAGTTCTACAACATATGGCCCTTCTTCACTTCGTTCTCTTATAGAGTCTCTTTTCTTAAACAGCATTCCTTATCAGAATCTTCTGCAGCTCTAACATCTGCATCCCTGATAATTTGTCGAAATAGTTTTATTATGGGCTCTCGGCACTCTGAATGATTATAGGCAATTACAACCAACGCTTTTGATGCTGCACCCCTGACAAATCCATCCAAACCTTCGTCCAGGACCACCGCTTTTAGCGGCCCAATCGCAGAAGGACCAAAATTAGCTAATATCGAAGGCATGGATCCTAATAGCCAATCACCGATATCCTCACCATAATCCCTCAATGTAGCGATAAGTACGTGAAGAGCTTCTGTTGTTTTTATGCTACCCAATAGATGTAATGCATGTATGGAAGACCATGCATCACCGGGGCCTCCTATCTCCCAATAGATGTCCTCTTCGACAATACGTGCTAAATACGGGACTGAATCCGGTCTATTACAAATCTCTTTTACTAGTGGGATCGGCACTCTAAGCTCTGACGATATAAATTCATTTATCAATTTTTCGGTTGTCATCACCTGGTAGTTTGCTGCCATAATATTTTTACATCTATCGTTCAGAGTTTATAAAGCTATATATGGTCTTCTTTTTACTGAGATTTTGAATTGTGAGACCGCCTAAAATTCATCTATCTCTTTTATGAGATCCGATACCCGTTCTATGTCTATTTTTCCAACTATCTCCTCTTCTATACTTGTTCCCAGTTCTATTTCTATGAATTTTGGGGTCTTCGCTATTTCATGTGGGTGGATGAGGTTAGGTGGCTGTCAAACACTCTAAAAGCAGAAGAAAAAGGGGGATAAATATAGCTTTTTAACAAAAAAGAAGCTCTCTGAGTTGTACGTTAGGTTTATCTAATTGCGGTTAGGTAAAAAGGTGGAGTTTTTATTGCTATACATACTTCTTTTTTTCTCTCAAAATTTGTATTCCAAAGTTCCAGGTTCTAAGAACATCCGAAAAGCTTATATACTTCTCAAAGCCTAATTATAATGATAAAAATGAGTGAACTACCAATAGCACCGGTAACCAGATTAATTAGGAACGCTGGAGCAGAGAGAGTAAGTGAAGACGCAAGCCAGGAATTAATAAGGCTGCTAGAGGAAGAAGCCGAAAAGATTGCGGTAAAAGCAGTACACCTTGCAAGGCATGCTAAAAGAAAGACAGTAACAAGAGAAGACATCGCGGAAGCAATAAAATAAGCAATAGATAAAAAAATTGGGTGACAGGGGGTTTTAGTTAAACAACTACCCTCCCCCTAATTTTTTTTGTTTTACGTTGAAAAAGGCAAGTTATATTGATATAAATTTAGAGGGTATGTATGCGAATGTTATGTTTAAGTCGGATAAGGTGAAGAGATAAAGTGGACTTAGATGAGTTACCGGGAGTTGGACCTGCAATAGCAGAGAAATTACGTGAAGCAGGTTTTAATTCGTTAGAGGCGATAGCAGTAGCATCTCCTATGGAGTTGGTGGCAACTGCTGAAATAGGGGAAGCGACAGCATCAAAGATAATAGCCGCCGCAAGGGAAGCCGCTGATATAGGCGGGTTTGAGACGGGCGATAAGATATTAGAAAGGCGACATAATATAGGCAAGCTGACCACGGGATCTAAATCATTAGATGTGTTAATAGGTGGCGGTTTAGAGACACAAGCGCTTACCGAGTTTTATGGTGAATTCGGAAGTGGGAAGACGCAAATAGCACACCAACTTGCAGTAAATGTGCAGTTGCCACTGGAAAAAGGCGGTTTAGACGGTTCTGTTATAATAATTGATACTGAGAACACATTTAGACCCGATAGAATCAAAGATATGTCAGAAGGCGCGGAGCTTGATTTCAAAGACGTTCTTAAAAACATACATGTTGCTCGTTCATATAATTCAAATCATCAAATATTGCTGGTAGAGAAGGCGGGAGCGCTTGCAGAGGAACTAAAAGCTACCGAAAAGCCTGTGAGGTTAATGATTATAGACTCTGCGACAGCTCAGTTCAGAAGCGAATATGTAGGAAGAGGAACATTGGCTGATAGACAGCAAAAGATAAATAGACACCTACATGACGCTCTTAAGTTCGGAGACCTAAATAATGCGGTGGTAATGATAACCAATCAGGTGATGGCCAAACCGGACGCTTTCTTCGGTGATCCTACCAGACCCATAGGAGGGCATATAGTAGGACATACAGCTACTTTTAGATTATATCTGAGAAAGTCAAAAGGAGAAAAGAGGGTAGCAAAGTTAGTTGATTCGCCTAACATGCCAGAAGCTGAGGCGGTATTCTCTGTCTCTTCAATAGGAATTAGGGATTAAATATCGAGGTATCGCTTTATAACCACCTTTTTGGCGGAAAGCAGCAAAAATAAAAAACCGAAAAGCTTTTATAGTCCTGTGATAAAAGTATCGTATAAGTCATCAGCACTCGTGCTTAAGAGGCTTTCTCACAATTCAAAAGCATAACAAAAAGAAGCTCATACAGAGCTTTATAATCAAAGTTGAGCACAATATTTTGCGAAATATCAGATTATTGGGCAGGCTCTTAAGTACGGTTTTTTTTTAAAAAAAAATAAAAATGTATCTCAAATAAAGGTTGAGTCCGCTAAAAATGGAAGCCTCGGAATTCATTCCGATGGGATGGAGGCAGGGGCTCTCAGTAAAGATGGGAGACAATTAGGAAAAACGTTTAACATGACAAAAATCAAAATCGGAATTGTTGGGATTGGTAACTGCTCGAGTTCATTGCTACAGGGTATTGAGTACTACAAAAACAGGGATAGCAAAGAGGCTATCGGATTGATGCACTGGGATATAGGTAGCTACAAGCCATACGATATTGAGGTAGTAGCCGCATTCGACATAGATAGAAGGAAGGTGGGAAAGGATGTATCGGAAGCCATTTTTCAACCCCCTAACTGCACTACAATCTTTTATAAGGACATTCCAAAGACAGGAACCATAGTTAAGATGGGCAGTGTTTTTGATGGCATTGCCGAGCACATGAGTAATTACAATGAAAGATACACCTACCTTCTTTCTGATCAGAGAGAGGCAAGTAAAGAAGAGGTGGTAGGAGAACTCAAAAGATCAGGTGCCGAAATGCTCTTGAATTACCTCCCTGTTGGATCTGGAGAAGCCACTAAATTTTATGCCGAATGTGCCCTGGATGCGGGTGTCGGATACATAAACAATATGCCCGTCTTCATTGCCAGTAGTCCCGAATGGAGCCTGCGTTTTGAAAACGAGGGGGTACCCATCATAGGAGACGATATAAAATCACAGCTCGGCGCCACCATAGTGCATCGGGTCTTGACCACCCTTTTTAAAAGGCGGGGTGTGAAACTTGAGCGGACCTATCAGCTCAATACAGGGGGGAACACGGATTTTTTAAACATGCTCGACAGAAACCGTCTGGCTTCTAAAAAAGAGTCCAAGACCGAAGCTGTACAATCGCAAACCAAAGACCGTTTGGCGGACGAAAACGTTCACATCGGTCCCAGCGATTGGGTGGCATGGCAGAGAGATAACAAGGTCTGTTTCATACGGATGGAGGGCAAACTTTTCGGCGACGTTCCCATGAACCTTGAATTGCGGCTTTCTGTGGAAGATTCTCCCAACTCTGCGGGAGTGGTAATAGATGCTATAAGATGCTGCAAACTGGCACTTGAAAGAGGTAAAGGAGGGCTACTGTATTCTCCTTCAGCCTATTTTATGAAACACCCACCGAAGCAGTTTACCGATGATGAAGCATATCATTTAACAGAGGATTTCATCAAAGGAAGAAGAGAAGATTAATGAAAATCGCCTATGTATCTACTCATCTTCCCACACAATGTGGGATAGCAACCTATACCGATTATCTCATTCATGGTATAAGAAAAGCAGATCCCGCATCAGAAGTTAAGATCGTTGCCGAGCAGGGAGCATCTCCAATAAAGGAAGATAAACTTGAAGTGATCCCCTGTTGGGATAGAAACGAGAATTATGTAGACCCTATCATTTCACACACAAAGGGTTTCGATGTCATTCATATTCAACACGAATATAGTATTTACAACTTTGATGATAGATTACCCACTCTGCTCCAGGGATTGGATGAAAACGCTAAAAAGATAATAACCATCCACTGTGTAAGACCTGCTCAATTCTCTGAAAGATGGAGTGTAGATGAGGATTTTGCCGCAAGAATTGCTACACTTGCAGACGCGGTCATCGTGCATCTCCCAACCCAGGAAGCAATACTCACTCGGCTGGGAGTACCATCAAAAAAGATCCATATTATCCCTCATGGAACAGAACTCAACGATGAAGACAAAGAAGTTTCGCGCAAAAGGCTTGGGCTGCCCGTGGATGCAAAGATACTCCTCATGATCGGATTTATCAAGAGGCACAAGTGTCTACACATCGTCCTTGATACCCTTGTTGAGATACTGGAAAAATTTGAAGACGTGTATTTATTTGTGGCTGGTGGTCTTGCACCAACCGCTTCAAAGAGTGATATAGAGTACGCAGAATATATAGGTAGAAGGATAGAGGTACTAGGGCTTCAAAAGAATGTCATTTATCCAAATAAATTCTTCCCAAACGAAGATGTTCCCTATCTGCTTAGCTCCGCGGACATCGTCCTTTTCCCGTACTATGAGGAAGATCGATCTGCCTCTGGCTCATTTCATCTGGCCATAGGTGCGAAAAAGCCTATCATTGCCTCAAGGACACCAAAGTTTGAAGAACTGAAAAATATATGCGATGAGTTACTTGTGCTTCCATACAACTCCTCTGGTATCGCTGCTATAGCCATTCGTCTTTTTGAAGACTCCAAATTTCGGCAGTATGTGGTCAGTCGCACTGAAGAATATAGAGATTATACCTCATGGCAAACCATAGCATCTCAGCATTTACAACTGTATCAAGAGGTATAAATAAAAAATGTCATCTTCTTTGAATAGCACGATTAAAGAGCTAGGCGATGGTAAGGTCATTCAAATGGCATCAGGAGATTATATCTTTAAGTTAGACTCTCATCCCGAAAATCCCATCATAAGACCTCAAGACATTGGTCTTACATGGTATGAAAAAGACCAGTTAAAAATTGGGGCGGTCTTTAATGCGGGAGCCGAATTGTTTGAGAACAAGGTCGTCCTCATGCCACGGTGTCACCGCAATTATCAAAAAGGGAGATTCTTTGACGATGCGCTTGGCATTGAGAGGTCCTACCTTGAAAACTACATTTCCGAGATCTGGCCTTTGGTGAGTGAGGATGGCGTCCACTTTACCCGATTCCAGAACGCGCTGATCCGTGCTGATGGCACTGACCATCAAGACTTCGCTTATGGGATAGAGGACATTCGGATTATAAAGTACGGCCATAGGTACCTGCTGGTCGGGTGTGGTAAGATAAAAGCCCCGTTTAAGGGTGGCAATGCCGATCGAATTGCCATTTACACAACCAAAGATTTTGCGGACATCAGCTATCAGGGTATGGTGGAATCCTTTGACTCGCGCAATGCCGTCCCATTTCCTGAGCTAACGAACGGGGACCTCTATATATTGTTACGATTTCATCCCAACATACATATAGGCCTGCTTGAAGCGGGTATTAATCAACTGCTAAATCCTGCTAAACACAGAGAGTGTTGGAAGAAATTATATGAGCAACGGAGCCAGAATCTACTTCTGAAATCTGGCCTCTATCCACACGAGAAAGAAAAAATTGGCCCTGGGTCACAGCTCATCAAGACAGATAAAGGTTGGCTCCTTATCTACCATGCTGTTGGCGAGATAGATATTAACATCTGCAAAGCCTATGGATTGTCAAAGAAAATTGAAAGGGGATATTCCATCTGTGCCGCTATTTTGGATTTAGAGGACCCTCGGCGGGTAATTTGCAGATCCAGAAGTCCAATATACATCCCCTCTGCTCCCTACGAATTATATGGCAACAAGGAATATCCTATTGATGTGCCTGCTGTTGTTTTCCCCGTAGGTACTATGATTCGACAAAATAAAATGCTTCTTTACGCCGGAGCCGGTGATAAGTATACAATTCTTTTGAGTTGCAAACTTGACAGCATCCTAAATTATTTATTGGAGTTTTGTAGGCTATGAAATGCCTGATCATCGCTGCTGGACGGGGGACTAGATTGTCCAGTAAGGGCGATTCAAAGCCCCTTATTCCACTTCTGGGATTAGCCCTTATCGAACGAGTAATATTAACCGCAAATAAGGCAGGTCTTACTGATTTCTATGTAGTAACCGGATACAACGGTGAAAG
>QBUN01000416.1:10026-18170 GCA_013180565.1 Candidatus Methanophaga sp. GoMg3.2
GGATCATATCTTTGACGAATCTATACTGGTAAGACTGACGAATGAAAGAATAGCCGATGACGAAGTTATGCTGGCTGTAGACTATAACATTGACATTGAAACCAATAAGCTTGTTGATGTTGATGATGTTACCAAAGTTCTTGTCGAAGAGGGCAGGATTTTAGATATAGGAAAGAATATCAAGAAATATAACGCTTATGATACAGGAATTTTTCTTTCTTCGCCTGCAATATTCAGTGCCATCGAAGAAAGTTTACATGATGACGATAGCTCCCTTTCAGGGGGGATAAGGGTGCTGGCTGGCAAGGGAAAGGCTAAGATATTTGATATTAAAGATGAATACTGGATTGATGTGGATGACGAGAAGACATTAAAAAAAGCGGAAAATACGCTTTTAGATACTTTGAAAAAAGCCTCAGATGGGCCTATATCTAGATACTTAAACAGACCCATATCAACCAGGATTACAAAGTATCTTTTAAGAACGGATATTACTCCAAACCAGGTTTCGTTCTTTTCCTTTATCCTTGCTATGCTAGGCGCTTTTTTGTTCTTTTTAGGGGAATATATTACTCTAGTTATTGGCGCAATACTGGCACAGGTAGCATCTGTTATTGATGGCTGTGACGGGGAAATAGCAAGACTAAAATTCCAGGTTACAGAATTTGGTGGATGGTTTGACGCGGTCTTAGACCGCTATGCTGATGCTTTTCTCCTTTTTGGGCTGACTTATTATGTTTGTTTTACAAATTGTGATTTTTTTACTCTCTTCATCGGTTTTCTTGCAATCATAGGCGCGTTCATGAATAGTTATACTGCCGACAAATATGACGGTTTGATGAAGAGAAAACTTAGGCCGGGAAAGTACTATTTCAGAATGGGGCGTGATGTCAGGATTTTTATCATATTTCTTGGGGCTTTAATAAATCAACCTTTTTTAATCCTTGTTACAATCGCTCTTTTGACGAATGCTGAAAATATCAGGAGGATAGTGGTTTTATATAAAAATGGATAATATTGATTGTGTAAAAAAGAAGATGGAGTGGATCATTAAAAAATCTCAGGTTCCTGAAGACCCAGTACACTCGAAAAATACTTTGGAGTGGCTGCTCAAATTAAAACCGGATGCTGATGATGCCTTAAAAATAGCTGCTTTAGGTCATGATATAGAACGAGCCATTGCGGAACGGAAAGTAAGACGCGAAGATTATAAAGATTACGATGAGTTTAAAGAAGCCCATGCTTCCAACAGTGCTAAGATCCTGGCAGAAATAATGAAAGAGTGCAACATAAGTAAAAAATTAGCAGACGATGTCGTTTTTCTGGTCTGCCATCATGAAACAGGAGGCACGAGACGCATTGATATTTTAAGAGATGCCGACAGCATCTCGTTTTTCCATGTAAATCTGCCCTATTACTTTCTCCGAAATGGTGTAGAAGAGACGAAAAGGAGGTGCTTATGGGGATACAAGAAGTTACCAAAGAATATGCAAGAGGTTGTAGTTAAGTTTAATTATAAAGACAAAGAACTTAAGTCCCTTGTAATGGCTTGGATTGCAGGCAGATAAACTATGATAAATAAGCATCTATTTTCGTAGAATATCTAATTATGGGACAAGCTCTTTAATATGCAACTAATTCATTTAATTTGCATGAATCGGAGACAGTCCATTCAGAAACAGCGGATGATGACAATCATAAAGTGCAATCGTTCTTCAATTCGCTGATTTCAGATGAATTTTACATAGATTTCGGATAAAGAAGAAATCTTTTTGTATGTTTTCAGAGTATTGTCGGATGAATATCGAATGTTTAGTTGATGATTCAAAAACAACGCCTTGTAACCTTAACTCATTTCTTGACCGTCCGTGTTGATGCTTTTGTTAGGTGGGCATATTCATTCATCAAGACTAGCTAGCAGTTCAGCTTTTCTTTGTTCTAGAGAGACCACTTGAGCTTTCAACATCTTCAATTCTTTGTTGACCTGTGCCAACTCTTTCTTGATTTTTTTCTTCTTAAGGTAGTTGCTACCGTAATTTCCTCTTGTGTAAGTCCAAATTCTTTTCGAGCGGACTTATCACTAAGAGTAGCCCCTTTCTCAAACCAAGCGGATTTTGCCTCTCTAGAATCCATCTTATCTACTCCCCAATAAACACAACTAACACATAGCTTTCTTTTCCGGATGTAGTTAATGATAAAGTTTTTTAATCCAAGTACCTCCGCTGACGGGTCAACTTATTATCGGTTGGATTTGGGAGCTCTTCGATGAGTTCATCCTCAGAGACGGTATGGAATGAAACGACTACCCAGTTCTCTTCAGGAACCACAGCCTGATGCCATATATTGGGTGGAATGGATACCCATCTGCTCTCTATCCGCGCCTCGGAATCGCTAACAAGATGATTTTTGCCCCTTCTTTTACCTCAGCACTTTCAATTAGATTTTGCATGCAAATGGCTTTTTATCTCGCTTCCTCAAAGGTGCCTTGCTAGTTGCCCGTATAACGATGGAAAGTAATCAGCGTACATGCCGCGTATCTCCACCTGAGCAGCCGGCCTCAGGAAGCGCCTGCCGAGTAGACCCACCACAAGGTCAGCGATTTGCTCTTTATCCGCCTTGTAGCGGTCTGGATCTTCCTGCAAAGATTTGCGGTATGTATAATTCACGTAACATAAATTTGATGGAAATCAAAAAAAATATAGGGCGTTAAACAGTAAATAAACGCCCAGGTCGGGATTTGAACCCGAGTCCGAGCCTCGACAGGGCTCAATGATAGGCCGCTACACCACCCGGGCATTTATTCGTTCTGATAACAATATTATACATTATTAATATACTTATATCTTTACGAAACATGTTTAGATTCTTCTAACAAAAAGAGAAGAGACAGAGGTGATAAGAGTATGGCAACAAGAGGTAAGAAAGCAGCAGAAAAGGTAAAATTATTGATGGACAAGACGGAACATATACGCAACATAGGCATCATTGCCCATATAGACCACGGAAAGACAACTTTGACTGACAATCTCCTTGCAGGAGCTGGGGTAATATCGAAAGAATTGGCGGGCGAGCAACTATTTACCGATTCCTATTATCTAGAGCAAGAGAGGGGGATAACGATATTCGCTGCAAATGCATCCATGGTTTATGATTACAACGGTGAGGAATTCCTCATAAACCTTATTGATACGCCCGGTCATGTCGACTTTGGAGGCGACGTGACGAGGGCGTTAAGAGCAGTCGATGGCGCTGTGGTTGTTGTTGATGCCGTGGAGGGCGCTATGCCGCAGACCGAGACCGTTCTGAGGCAGGCGATGAAAGAAAACGTGAAGCCCGTTCTCGTCATCAACAAAGTTGATCGGATGATAAACGAGCTGAAAGTAGATGTGCAAGAGATGCAAACACGGCTGGGTAAGATAATAGACAAGGTAAACAAGCTGATGCTGGGAATGAAAAAGGATAAATTCGCGGAGTGGAAACTGGATGCCACTAAAGGCAATGTCGCTTTTAGCTCCGCCCTCTACAACTGGTCTATAAGCGTTCCAACAATGAAGGCTAGCGGAATTGGCTTTGGCGACGTCTATGAGTATTGCAAACAGGGGGATATGAAGGCATTAGCGATAAAGTGCCCTGCATATGAGGCAGTTCTTGGTATGGTGATAGATCATCTTCCCAATCCTTTAGAAGCACAAAAATATCGTGTTCCTGTGATATGGCGTGGCGATGCCGAGAGCGAGATAGGAAAGAGCATGGCAAAATGTGATAGAGCAGGCAAAGTCGCTTTTATGGTGACCTCTGTTATGGTGGATCCACATGCA
The DNA here is from genome assembly GCA_013180565.1 of Candidatus Methanophaga sp. GoMg3.2. The sequence goes on from QBUN01000416.1 coordinate 13,845, forward strand.
GGCGAAGTAGCCACCGGGCGACTGTTTAGTGGAACCGCGAGTCGGGGCAATGAATTAGTCATTTCTAGCGCGTATAAAACGAACAGAGTTCAGCAGGCATGCATATTTATGGGCTCAGAGCGTGTAGAAGTAGATAATGTGCCTGCGGGTAACATAGCGGCACTTGTGGGCCTCAAAGATGCAGCAGTCGGCGATACGCTTTCCACTGCGGAGATGGCACCATTTGAAAGTATGAAGCACTACAGTGAGCCTGTTGTTACGGTCGCAGTGGAAGCGAAGAGCACGAAAGACCTGCCCCGTCTGATCGAGGTGATCAGGAGGCTGGCAAAGGAAGACCCGATGATAAGAATAGATATAAATGAGGAGACGGGCGAACATCTGGTCTCGGGCATGGGCGAGTTGCATCTTGAGATAATCACACATCGGATACAAGAGGACGAAAAAGTACCTATAATCGCATCACCACCCATTGTGGTCTATCGTGAGACTGTGGAAGTGGCGGCGGGACCTGTGGAAGGTAAATCGCCAAACCGACACAATAAGTTCTATTTTGTTGTCGAACCCCTGGATGCGGAGATACTGAAAAAGATACAGAGCGAGGGTATAACCGTCGGTAAAGACAAGGTTATGATGCGAGATAAGCTTATGGAAGCAGGTATGGAAAAACTGGAAGCAAAGAATGTTATTAACATCTTCGAGGGCAACATGTTAATAGATATGACCAAAGGTGTTCAGTATCTGCGAGAGACGATGGAGTTAATCCAGGAGGGGTTTGAAGATGTGATGCAAAAGGGCCCCTTAGCAAAGGAGAAGTGCAGAAGTCTAAAACTAAAGCTAATGGATGTGAAGTTGCATGAAGATTCGATACACCGTGGACCTGCACAGGTCATTCCCGCGGTGCGAAGCGCTATACAGGGGGCCATATTACTTGGAAAGGCTACTTTCCTTGAGCCTGTACAGGAGGTATACATAAGTATCCCGCAGAATCTGCTTGGTAACGTAACGCGTGAGATACAGGGCAGAAGAGGGCAAATAGAGGACATAACGACCGAGGGCGATATGGTAACTCTGAAGTCAGAAGCGCCAGTGGCCGAGATGTTTGGCTTCGCTGGTGATATAAGGTCTGCAACAGAGGGGCGAGCGATTTGGAGTACTGAGTTCGCAGGCTTCAAGCCCATACCTCAAAATCTGTTTGGCGAAAAGGTGATGGGAGTACGAGAGAGGAAAGGTATGAAGCGGGAAATGCCAAGAGCGAGTGATTTCGTGTCTTAGGTGAAGATGCAAGCTCTAAGCTTGGCAGCGTGAGTGGTAAGCTCGCAGGACAACGTGTGAAAATCCGAGAACCCAGCTCAGATCAACTGCCAGCTAGGATAAGAACGCGATGAAGGGTAAATTTCACTTCATGTACCGTTCTGAGATGAGAATGGGCGAGTAATCGCCCTATTCTTAATCTGCGATAATACTAATCATGGATATGACTGTCAGAATTATTATAACGAGGGAAACGGGTTTTTCATTTCGATCTCCCATTATCTTCCAACATCTCTTTTTAGATAATACACCTTCAATGTGACTATCTCAAAGGGATTCATCTTCAACAGTATTCTTTTACCCTTCTTCTTTAACTCCTTTTTCACTGTCTCATCCTCTTCTTCCAGCATGTTCACCACCTTGACCGTCTTTGGCTCTTTGAACAGCGTTATTTCTGCATCCGTTTCTGCTCCCTTGGTCTCATAAAATCTTATAATCGCAGCATCCTCATCCTCTGCCATCTTCATCGCGGATAAAATGACGTTATCTGGCTCTATCGTCAAAAATGACCGTTTCAAAGGGAGATTCTTGTCCTCTGGCAACTGCATACCATACAATGCGCAGTTGAATTCATAAGCATGCTTATATGCCGAAGCGTCTCTCCAATCTCCTTCATGCGGGTAAATGGAATAGTTGAATGTGTATCTTCTCAACTCCTGCGCATCGGGAACAGGAATTGCAGGACCGGTCTTACCATCTGAAGAGAGCATCGAAACGCTTCTGAGCAGTGTTAAATAGATGTCTCCATCTCGCACCTCATTTTCCGGTATACCACTGTGAATCACCGTTAGGCCCTTCTTTCTATCAGAATAATCAAGCCACCTCAACGAGGGAAATACACCACAGGGCTCCTCAACCCACTTCTCTTTCGGTTTATAGTGCCACAGGTCTGTTGGCCGTGAAACAACACCAAATTGGGTACCACAGGCATAAGCCAGCGATTTCATGTCCGTAGAGAACCGGACCCTGAGCCGTGCCCTTGGATGTTTATCCACTATAGTAGTAACGAAATCTATTCTTGGAATGTCCTTATAAACTACTATCTTCTTCGTGCACTCTAAGAATTTATGCCGCCATATAAGTGGCTTCTGCTTATCCGTTAACCTATACGGCCATCGCAGTGAAAAGTAATTGGTCTCGACATTAATAACCCGTCTCAAAGGGCTCTTATCTATATAGAAGTTCTTTACACTGAATGAGCCATACTTCACTCCTTCTCCCTTCTCTGTCTTCAGAGGGATAGCAAGTGTTTGACGGTGGTAGTATAGGTCGCCGGCTTCTTCCTCCAGCACAAGTTCATTCGCCGTGCAAATTCTCTCCCTTCCCGCTTCTTTACCGTCTAAAGAGACATCAATCAAGCCTGTGGCGGGATCCACCTCTACCCCAAAGAATCGGTTTTCTATTGTGTTTCCCCTTACCATGATAAAACTCTGGTCATAGCGGTACCGTCTGGGCTCCCGCTCAAGGAGAATATACACCTTATAGCCCATTGCAGGAACCGTGGGTACAAATCCTATCCTCGCATATCTCAACGAGTCATCCTCATACCGTGCAAAGTTTATGACTTCAACATCTATCTCCTCTTCCCCACTCTTTAACGCTTTGAGCTCTACTACTTTGCCTATGTCAAAATTCAAATCCATCTCTATCCAGTTCTTAACTTCCCACGAGAGCGAGTTAAATACGATTATATCGCCGCTTTCCGCTTTACCATCGCTTCCCGCTGATTCCGTCTCTATTAATTTAGTGTGTACATTAGTGCATCGGTTGGACATCTCTGCGGTGATAAAGCCACGATATTGCTTCACCTCATCGTAGCCACTGTCCATCCCTGTTCCAGGGGCGACATCATGAAATGCAATGTATAAAACCATCCGCCAACAGTTTCTCAGCTCATCAAAAGGATAATGTGCATTAAAGAGGTGACCTATTGTACACCATCGCTCGCAACATAGCAACCAATTCTCATAATCACAAAGCCCCTGTTTTATCCACATCCTGCTCGAACAGCAATCCGGAAACACCGCCGAATACTTTCCGGAATACATCTCCCCCTTCCTTACTTCCATCTTAAGGTTCTTATCTTCTATTTCCTTCTCTAATGCTTCGAAGAATTCGTGTGGTGTTGCAATCTTCATCTTCGCTACGTTGCCGCTCTTCTTATTCCAAGCCTCCACAACCTCTGATGTCTCTGGCTGTGGCAATGTAACTCCACTCCCCGAGGGCATCAGGATATGAGAGGTTGCCGCAACTGCCTTAAGTTTCTCATAGCTCTCATCCAGCTTTGTCAAGTCTAACCCAGCTCTATAACCTAAAGGCATCCAGTGAGCTAAAATCTGCGTTCCATCCAAACCTTCCCATAGGAATTCCGTAGGCTCTCTCTTCGCTGACCCTCTTCTGAATGCAACGTACTTGTAGCCGGATTTTTTGTATATCTGTGGAAGCTGGGCATTCAAGCCAAAGCTGTCTGCCTGCCACATCACGGGCACATCCACCCCAAACTTATCCTTTACGTATCTCTTACCATGTAAAATCTCTCTTATCAATGTCTCGCCTTCCGGGAGCATTGTGTCTGCCATTAGATATTCCCCATCAGCAATCTCAATCTTGCCTTCTTTTATGTTCTTCGCAATCTTTGCGAACAATTCCGAAGACCTAGTTTCCATCGCCTCCAGCAGAAAGGTCTGCTCTATCAAGAACTTGTAATCTGTCTTTTCAATAAGCTCTGCAACCTCCCTCAGTATGAGCATCAGATTGATATAAAGATAGTCCTCCTTTGTGAATACCCAGATGGCATCGTAATGTGTGTGTGGAACGAGATAAATAGTATCTTTACTTCCGCCCTCTTTCTTCTCTGTCGTCATAACCCTCACCTCAATATCACACACTCAATATTATAAACTTTTCCACGACTTCGACCCAGCCTTCCGGCCCCTCGCCATCCGCTTTATAAAGGTCTGGTAGAGAGATATCAAGCCATGTCCCTTTTTTGTTCTTCACTATTGCTGGCTGATC
>QBUN01000416.1:18945-22269 GCA_013180565.1 Candidatus Methanophaga sp. GoMg3.2
CTTCTCTCTCTTCTTCACTCTCGATAGTCCCTTGCTCAAATCGCGCAAATGATTCTGCTGTGCCTTCCAGTATCCTCACAAATCTATGTGGGTCTATTTCTCTAATAGACGGCATTGTGACTGTCTTCTTCGGTGTTTCCAATTTCATGATATCGCCCAACTCCTCAAGAACTTTTGACCTTACATAATCATTGCAGAGCTTACAGTGGTAGATCGTGCTGAGCGAGCTAAGCAGCATGTCATCAACATGCACTTCTCCTTTCTCTTCGTGTATGTGTGGGTTTAACGTTTCGATTTGAAAAATCTCGATTCCCGCACTTGCTGCTTCTTGATGTGCTATCTCTTCCACTTCCAGCCCACATTTTTCAAACAAATAAATGAAGTGATAGGGCTCGACCGAATAACCGGTCGAATAGCTCATGATGTCTGCGAGCTTTGTCGTCAGTGCATGCTCGCCCGCATTTCCTGTTATCACTACGCCTGTTTCAAATCCCGTGCGGGTCGAGATCAAAAGATTAAGATACCTGTTTGTGGTCTCGCTAACCCTGCCCCATTTCTTGAAATATAGTTTATCGTCTACCACCTTAGGCTTATATCGCCAGTGAAGCCGCACCATGCTGTACGGTGACTCAGCCATGCAAAATCCCGCTGCATAATCTATTACGTATTCACGCGCAGAACTAGGGATATAGTTGTCGGCATCTGTAAATCCGATAAAGTCTTTCCCCAGCGATTTCGCAAGTATCATACCAGCAATCATGCCTTCCGACTTACCATCCCTCACCAATTTATCATTATCAAGAAGATACTCGTATCCTGCTTCATAAAAGGCGAAGCCCAATTCGGGGTCTTTCTGGTGTATGCAGAGAATTTCTTGCTGTGAGTAGTCATGGATGCGAGCTACCACGTCTTTTTCCATTTTGTATATGTCTTGTGGTTCCCTCTTGCTGTTTGATACCACAATTATAGAGCAGTCAAAGGGAATAGCTCTTAAAACACCGTCCAGCAAATTTATATTCTCATCCTTTACAGGTATGACGAGTGCGAGACGTTTCAGTACATCTTTGATCTTGTCAAAAGGGATGTCTTTTGCACGTGGATTGTCAAAGCCGCCGGAATCAATTTTCAAAACACGCTGCATCTCGTGTATCTTCAGCGAGCCGAATATTTCCGTATGTCTTGGCATCTCGATAAGCATTTTTATCACTCCTGTTTTAATTAATTACATTCATTTTATATATTCCTTTGCTGGCGCTATCAAATTTTCTAGTAGAAATCACATTTAGATGATATAAATAATATCAAAATCGTTTACAAAATAATGGCAAAAGAGAAAAAGTTGATACCAGAATTTTATGAAATCCCTGCGAAGGATATCATGGATAAGAGGATAGGGGATATGCCCTTAATAGAAAAAGATGCGAGCTTGGAATGCGTTTTATCTATCCTAACAGGAAGCGATTATGTCTGGGTTGTTGAGAGCAAAGGAAGCAAAAAGTTAGTAGGAATAATAACAGAACACGATATTTTAGTTATCTTTTCTCCGAGAAAAGAAGTTCCATTCTTTGGATTCCCAAGTAAAAAGTCTTTACATTATGAAACATTTGAAAAAGCCGGGCACCTCATGTCCAGGAATCCAATAAGATGCAGACCCGAGGAAAAAGTGGAAGATGTTTTAAATAAAATGATAGATCACCGGGTGAGAAGAATTCCAGTAGTAGAAAACGGTGAAATAATTGGTGAGATAACACTTCATCATTTGATAAGAAAATTTTACACATTCATAAAAAATTCCAATTGAAAGATACGATTGAGATTACTTATTATGGTAATAGAAAATGTCATTCTATTGGTTGGAATTGCACTCACTTTAGGGTTTGTTGTAGGCAAAATAACTCATCATTTTCGGCTCACCGCAATAGTAGGATATATTGTCGTTGGTATACTATTGGGACCTGCATTTCATATTGTAGAATTGAGCTATTATGAGGTGAATATTATAGTTAATTTCACGCTCGGTCTAATCGCTTTTATTATTGGAGGGAGTTTTACGATTGATTTTTTAAAGAGGCTTGGAAAATCAAGCATTGTAATTACAATAATCCAGTCTTTTGCAACCTTTTTAATTATTACCTTAGGAGTTTTTCTTTTTACCCATAATTGGTGTATAGGTTTGCTTTTGGGTTCTATCGGTGTGGCAACTGCACCTGCTGGTACGATAGCGGCTTTACATGAGTGTAAAGCGAAAAGGGGTACTTTGAGTAAGATGACCACAGCGATAGTCGGACTGGATGATGGCGTTACAATAATCATCTTCGTAATTGCTATTGCTCTGGTAAAAGTTATATTAGGTGATTCTCTTTTTGTTCCTTCTATAATTATCAGGCCATTGATAGAAATTTTCGGTGCCGTTGCCTTGGGAATTGCAATTGGAATAATACTTGCCTATTCCGCAAAAAAGGTGAAAGGAAGAGAAAGCATTCTCGTAATATCTTTGGCTGGCATTTTAATCTGCGTTGGATTGACAGAAATCTTCCATTTATCTGCCATATTAGCATGTATGTTTTTGGGAGCGACTTTCATTAATTTCGTTCCGAGGATAGGCAGAACGTTTTTTGAAATCGTAGAAAGTATCCTCCCTCCAATCTATATTATATTCTTCATTGTGGCGGGATTAAAACTAAGACCAGATTTATTGATTGAAATGGGTATAATAGGAATAATTTATATAGGATGCCGGATAACCGGAAAAATGGGCGGTACATTCTTTGGTAGTAAATTGGTGAAGGCAGAACCATACATTCAGAAATATTTGGGTCTTGCTTTATTATCGCAAGCGGGAGTAGCAGTTGGTTTAGCAGTTACTGTTGCAGGAGAACTTTCAGCTTATGGAAAAGTTGGTGCAGACCTTGGCGCTATGACAATTACAATAATCGCAGCAACAACGGTCGTTTTTGAAATAATTGGCCCTATGGGTGTTAGATACGCGGTTAATAGAGCAGGAGAGGTGGAGAATGAATAAGGCATAGTAGCATTAAATCCGTGTAAATCCGCGTCCTAAACTAAACTAAATTAAATAGTTAGAAGTTATAATTTAAGTTATATAAAATACAAAAATAAAAATGGTAAGCGTAACTATAGCATTTGCACATCACAAAGGCGGAACAGGTAAGACAACCTCTTGCGTAAACATCTCCGGATTCCTTGCTCTTTCTGCTAAAAAGGTGCTTGTTATTGACCTGGACCCGCAGGCAAATGCGACTTCCGCACTTGGCATTGACAAGAATAATCTGGGTGAATCAATGTATGATGTAATGGTAGGAG
>QBUN01000312.1 GCA_013180565.1 Candidatus Methanophaga sp. GoMg3.2
GTGTAAATCTGTGTCCTAAATTAAATTTATAGGTGGAAGTTATACATTATATACAATGAAAAAATTGTTCACGCCACAATATACAATAACAAATGATACTGAACAACATAGCAGAAATTACAGCAGCGCGGGAGATAATTTTAAACTCGCCCCTCATTCCCAAATGGGAAGTCAGTTTAAGAAAAGATGCAATTATTAGAAATGCCCATGCATCAACAGGTATTGAAGGAAATCCATTAAGTTTAAGTGAAGTATCTGAACTTGCAGCAGGAAGAGATGTTAGTGCAACACGGAGGAGTAAACAGGAGGTATTAAATTATCTCGATGTGCTTGAACATCTATCTGATTTTGTTTCGGATGATCAAATAGCCGAGGATATAATTTTAAATATACACAAACTTCTGACGAAAGAGACCTTAGATAATCCGGAAGATGTTGGAAGGTATAGAAATCGCCAGGTAGTTGTTGGAAACAGAGTTACAGGGGAAGTTATATATATGCCTCCGGATACAAAGGATGTTCCAAGGTTGATGAAAGAATTTATTGAATGGCTCAATTCAGAAGAGGCAGAAAAAATACATCCGGTACTTGTAGCAGGTATTTCTCATTATGAATTTGTAAGAATACACCCTTTTATTGATGGCAATGGCAGATGTGCACGAACACTTGCAACACTTATCTTATTTTTGAGCGGTTTTGATACAAAAAGATTTTTTGCACTCGATGATTATTATGATAGTGATCGCCCTTCTTACTATGTTGCACTCAAAAGCGTGGATAAAGAAACACGGGATTTAACAAAATGGCTTGAATATTTTACAGAAGGCGTTAAGGTCTCTTTGTCAGCGGTAAAAGAAAGGGTTTTGAGGTTATCAAGCGAAAAACTAAGGAAAGACAAAAAAGGTCAAATAGCACTTACTGAACGGCAGATGAGGATAATCGAACATATTAATATGAGTGGAAATATAACAAATCGGGATGTAAGAAAAATGTTTACTCTGTCCAATCGGGTCGCATTGGATGAAATAAACAGACTTATAGAACTGGAGATATTAGAGCCTAAAGGTAAAGGGAGAAGTACTCATTATGTATTGCTATAACCCTCACGATTAACCTCACGATTAACCTCACGATTACTGTACAAAACGTAGTGTAGTATACCGTTATTGGCTCTTCGCTATTTCATGTGGGTAGATGTGGTTAAGTGGCTGCCAAATAATCCAAAATCAGAAGAAAAGGGAAGATAAATATAGCTTTAAATCTAAAAAGAAAGATCAAAAATCGTGGTAAGGTAATTGTGAGACCGCTTCCTATGAGGTTAAACTTGACATAAACCAAGGACATCTCTATAAACTCTACACCAACTGCTATGATGTTCATAACGGTATATCGGGCGCTCCACTGTACCGCAAGCGACCAATATACTATGACTAATTTGTTTATGCTGTTACATGGTGTAAAAATCTAAACATATGATTATCCTATCGAAAATATTTCTTGGTTATGAAATGGAATCTTGGAGATTTTGATAACTACGGACGCTCACAAAGTTTCTCGCATTCACTGTAATCCCCTATTCACACCTGATTCAGGTATTCGTGTTTTATTGTCGAATTCACTTCCTCCCTCAGAGCGTATTTGAAATCCCCCATATGGACATAAACGGCACAACTCTTCGAGTGCCTTCAAACTCAGTCTGTGATCACTGCTCATACCCGCAACTAGAACCACAAGTTCGCTGTTGAACTCATCGTAAATTAGCCGGAAATGAATTTGTGTTTTATCCCCGATAAAACAGGTTCCGGTGTCTATACAGAAGCATTTTCCAGGATCTGGAGGTCTCTAGAATCCATTTGGCTTTCTTCAGGATATTTTCCAAACTTCTTCAATATCACATGCACTTCTTTCGCATCGGCATATCTCTTTATCGTGTGCCAGAATGCAACTCCCCCATAAATCGCCTGCGAAGTTACGCAAGCTTTTCTTGAGGTAGATCGTCTTGGAGAAAATCCCAGTCAAAGGTAGGCCCACTTTACCCTCCTCCTATTTTTAGTTTAGAATACCTATGAAATCCACGTTATATAACACTTACTGCAACATGTCTGTGGACACTACATTTAGGTGTATATATAAAAAATAAAAAAGCAAAAACATTTAAATAACTGGCCGCAGATATTATTCACGAATGATGTGGTACGTAACATGGGCAGTGTAAAAGACCTATTAGTTATTGCGCAGCCGAGTAAAAACAAACCCGGAACGGCACAATTTGTGTTCTCGGACAGATATTCGGTATTTGATTGGGGTGAGATGCCGGACCTTATACAGGATAAAGGCGCCGCTATATGCATAACAACCGCATATTTCTTCGAGAAATTGGAAGAAATGGGTATACAGACCCATTACCGGGGATTGGTTGAAGATGATGAGATAAAGAGATTAGCGGCTTTGAATTCACCGCAATCGCGCATGGAACTAACCCTATTACGGGTCTTAAAGCCACGCATCATAGGTGATACATATGACTATTCCATGTACAAAGAGGAGCGGGCGAATATACTCATCCCTCTTGAGATAATATATCGCAACTCGCTGCCGGAAGGTTCAAGTGTGTTCAGGCGCTTAAAAGCAGGCAGTTTGAGCTTAGAAGATATTGGTTTAGACAAAATGCCATATCCGGGACAGGTTTTAGAACGGCCAGTGCTGGATGTCTCGACAAAGCTGGAGGCGAGTGATAGGTACATCAACTGGAACGATGCGAAGGAACTTGCAGGTCTTAGCGAAGCGGAACTCGAAGAAATAGTGAGTATAACATTACGCATAAATGAACTCATCTCCAGAGAGGCAAGAATGGCAGGACTTACAAACGAAGATGGCAAACTAGAATTTGGCTTTGATGAAGCTCGGAACCTGATACTGGTAGATACTTTAGGCACTTTGGATGAGTGTCGTTTTACGTATGACGGGCTGCCAGTGAGTAAAGAGATAGCACGGATATTCTACCGGAATACCAACTGGTATGACGCGATCGAATCGGCGAAAAAGGATGATACAGTCGGATGGAAAGATTTAGTAGCGATTGAACCGCCAGCGTTGCCGCCTGCACTCAGAGATGCGATCTCGATGCTTTACAAAGCCAGTTGTAACGAGATGACGCACCGGATTTGGTTTTATGATGTTCCCGCAGTGAAAGAGATATTTGAAGAGATAAGGGTAATTTTAGAGTTATGAAGTGGACGTTATGTTTTGGATTCCGCCTAACGGCGAGGTATAAAACTCAGCATAAATCACCTCTGCATCTCGTATCGCTTATAACCCCTTTAAGGTTATGACCAAGGGTTTAAAGAAAGCTTTACCAAAGAGATATGTATTATTCTTTATTTATATACTAAAACCAAATCAAACGTATGATAGTGTTCATCTCATCAAGAGATGAAAAAATTTAGGAGGTGAAAAGAAAGAAAGATGAAAAAAATAGTTGCGATATTGATGGCAATGATAATGGTGATCTCGGTGACGGTTGTGCTTGCAGGCAGTGCAGCAGATAATGACACAAAAACGAAAGAACCTGTTATCATTGGATTTGAAAGCACGCCGGGACCTAAGGATAAAGCTATAGTTCGTGGACATGGAGGTGATATATAGTATTCGTACACCATAATTAACGCAATAGCAGCAAAACTTCCCGAGCCGGCAATAGAAAATATTCAGAAGAATCCAAGAGTTACATACGTGGAGATGGATGTGGAGGTGCATACTCTTGAAGAAACGCTTCCTTGGGGTGTTGATCGCATAGATGCGGAGTTAGTATGGAATGGTGCAGAAGATGGATGTGATGTAACACCGGGCAGAAATGCAGGTGCCGGAGCTATAGTCGCTATCATCGACACAGGTCTTGACAAGGATCATCCAGACCTAGCTGCCAACATAGCTGGTGGGAGAAACTTTGTTGGGTGGTCCAGAGTTGACCCTGATGCCTGGGATGACGATAATGGACACGGTACTCACTGTGGTGGAATTGTTGCAGCTGTAGATAATGAAGAAGGTGTCATTGGAGTTGCACCAGAAGCTTCTTTGTACGGCGTAAAAGTGCTTGATAGGAGAGGAAGTGGCTATGTGAGTGACATAATAGCCGGCATAGAGTGGGCAGTTGAGAACGGTGCTGATATTATATCAATGAGTCTTGGGACGACTTCAGACGTTCCGTCTTTGGATGGTGCTTGTGATGCAGCTTGGAATAACGGGGTTCTCCTGGTTGCTGCAGCTGGCAATGAGGAGGGATCGCCTGTCATCTATCCTGCTGCTTATTCAAGTGTAATTGCTGTTTCGGCTACTAATAGTGATGATAACCTTGCCTCATTCAGCAGCACAGGTCCCGAAGTTGAACTCGCAGCACCAGGCGTAAATATTTACTCAACATACAAAAAAGGCGGATACGCAATCAAAAGCGGTACATCAATGGCATGCCCACATGTTGCTGGTACAGCCGCATTAGCGATCGGTAATGTAAGACAATGCCTACAAGATACCGCTGAAGATCTTGGTGACTTAGGATTTGATACGAAGTATGGACATGGTCTAGTAGATGCAGAGGTGGCAGCGGGTTCTGCGGTGACATTAGAATTAATTGCGGTAACACCGGAGACTGCCACAATACCAAAAGGTTTGACTCGGCAGTACATGGCTACGGGGACATACTCTGATGCTAGCACAGCCGATATTACATCCAGCGTGGCTTGGACAAGCTCTGCTACTGCGGTTGCTACCATTAATTCAGAGGGTTTAGCTACTGGTGTGGGTGAGGGGACTACTGAGATTACGGCGACATTAGATTCTGTGGTTAGCGATACAGCCACACTCACGGTAACGGCGCCGATTCTGCAATCAATCACAGTAATGCCGAATACTGCCACGATAGAAGTAGATGCGAAGCAGCAGTACATGGCTACGGGGACATACTCAGATGATAGCACAGCCCATATAACATCCAGCGTGGCTTGGGCAAGCTCTGATACTACGGTTGCTAGCATTGATTCAGAAGGTTTAGCTACTGGTGTGGGTGAGGGGAGTACTGACATTACGGCGACATCAGATTCGATAAGCGATACAGCGACGCTCACGGTAACGCTGGCACTGAAATCAATTGCGGTAACACCGGAGACTGCCTCAATACCAAAAGGTTTGACTCAGCAGTACATGGCTACGGGGACATACTCAGATGATAGCACAGCCAATATCACATCCAGCGTGGCTTGGGAAAGCTCTGATACTACGGTTGCTACCATTGATTCAAAGGGTTTAGCTACTGGTGTGGGTGAGGGGAGTACTGAGATTACGGCGACATTAGGTTTGATACGCGATACAGCCGCACTCACGGTAACGGCACCCAGCGAGCCAACAGTAGTGATCGTCGAGTCCATCAATTATAGCACCGAAGGCGGAAAGAATCAGGACAGGCACCTGTGCATTGCGGTTGCCCTTCTCGATGTCGACAACCCCGAAAACCCTGTTGCGGATGCTTCTGTTTCGATCGAGGTATACCGTGGGGAGTCCCCCTATGTTACATACACAGGCACGACGGGGACAGACGGAACGGTGACATTTAAGAAGAACAATGCCCCTTCCGGCACCTATACGACCACAGTCACTGCGGTCACTGCAGGGGAGTTAACTTGGGACGGCATCACTCCGGAGAAGAACAGCTTCATCAAGGATTAACAGTGGCTATAGTTTAGGTAATAAAAGAGGGCTGGCATTCGCCAGCCCATCTATTTTTTGATTCATTTTGGCTTTGTTCCTTTCATTGATAACAGCAAAGGGTATTGTATAAAGAGACAGGATAGCTTATCAAAAAATCCGAGATGCACGGGGATTTGCCCTTAAACTATAGGAAAGTTTAAGTAATGGTAGCTATATCAATGTAAGGAATAGAAGTTGGAGATCCGATAGAGGTGGTTTAAATGGAAGCAAGAGCAGTCTTGAATAAGGCATTTGATAAGGAAAAACAGTGATTGTAAATAAATGTTCCTCGAATTCAAAGCAGAAGTGGAAAAAGTGCTGCGGCAAGCATTAGAAAAAGCATCGTATGAGTATAAGGAATTAGAGTTAGTAGAGAGCGACCATGCGGACATCGCAACCACCGTTGCTTTCTCTTTAGCTCGCGTATACAAAAGAGCACCGAAAGAGATAGCAGAGGATATAGTAACTCATCTGCCGGCAGAGTTCACATTAATATCCCATGCGGTTGCTACTGGACCCTATATCAACTTCTACGTGAGCGAGTTCTTCTTGCATAAGACGTTGCAGAGGCTAAGGGCCGGATTAGAGATTGTTGAGAAGAATAAGGGTAAGATAATTATTGAGCATACGTCTGCAAATGCCGATGGGCCATTGCATATAGGGCATCTAAGGAACGCTATTATTGGTGACGTTCTGGCGCGCGTGCTAAAACGTGCCGGGTATGATGTGGAAACACAATATTACGTGAATGACCTGGGCAGGCAAATAGCAGTAGCAGTATGGGGCGCGGGAAGAATGGCCTTCGCAGCAGATAAAAAAGCCGACCATGCTGTTGCCGACGTCTATATCGCTGCGAATCGGGAGTTAGAAGAGCACAGCGAATATATAAATGCCGTGGAGGATCTAATGCGTAAATACGAGGCGGGAGATGACGCTACGGTCAAGCGCTATGAAACCGTAGTGAATACATGTCTCAGAGGGGTAAAAGAAACGCTGAAGAGACTGAATATCAAACATGATCTATTCGTCCTGGAGGGTGAATTTGTACGTAGCGGGGCAGTGGATGCAGTAGTGAACGAATTAATGCAGAAAGGCGATATTAAATTAGATGGGACTGCACTGCTACTGCAATTAGAGGGCATCGAGAAGGAATTGGTAATAAGACGATCTGATGGGACTTCGCTTTACACCACTCGCGATCTCGCATATCACCGCTGGAAGAGTAATCGATGCGACCGGATGATAGACGTATTTGGAAAAGACCACGAGTTGGTCTCGCAGCAATTGACAAAAGCGCTGGCACTATTGTCAGTAAAATCACCTGAATATGTCATTTTCGCGTTCGTTTCTTTGCCTTCCGGCTCGTTATCCACACGTGCAGGCAGATATATCTCAGCGGACGAGCTAATAGAGAAGATCGAGGAGCGTGCATATTACGAGGTGGAAAAGCGGCGGGACGATTTGGACGCGGAAAAGAAGCCGGAAATCGCACGGATGGTTGGTATAGGCGCATTGAGGTATGATATGGTGAAAGTATCACCGGATAAGCATATAGTGTTTGATTTTGATGATGCTCTGGACATAGAGAAGAAAGGTGCGCCGTTTGTTCAGTATTCGCATGCACGTGCATGCAGCATTTTACGTGCTGCCGCGGCAAAAGGCGTTCTTACAGACGATGATTACGACTCCGCTCTGCTGCGTGAAGATAGTGAGCTAGAATTGATAAAGATGTTATCCAAATTTGAGTATCTCATAGCGGGTGTGGCATCTGATTTGAAACCGCATCGGATTGCTAAATACGCACGTGAGCTAGCGGAGTATTTCAATCTGTTTTATAGATATTGTCCCGTGTTAAATGCCGATGAAGAGCATAGAAAAGCGAGGTTGGCGCTTGTTGACTGCGCACGAGTTGTCTTAAGTAACGTGTTAGACGTGCTGGGTATAAAAGCGCCGGAAGAGATGT
>QBUN01000311.1 GCA_013180565.1 Candidatus Methanophaga sp. GoMg3.2
CATGTTATCCACTACTACCTCAACCAAGTTGCAAATATGATCTTCTGGTATGAGTTCACTAACAGCAAGGGGCAATAGCCAAGATTGCCCTATTTTATCGCTTCGTATCGCCATCCGTTACAATCACCTCGTTTTTATAACTAAAGAATAGTTGTGCATGCCATAATAAAAACCTTTCGGTTTAATTTCGGTTAGAACTAAGATACGCATTCTTCTAAGTGGTGTTTTTGCAATTTGAGAAAAGTCTGGCTATAAATGTGCATTGAGTTAGAAAGAAAGCGTTTTTTTAGATTTTTGTACTATTGTATAATTTCTATTGGTTGTTGGGTAATTGTGGGACAGCCTGTGAAGTCTTCAGAAGACAAGTCGCACCCCATCTATCCCTGCATCCGACATCCGCTTACGCTCAATTGGATTATTTCTGCTCGTTGGAGTGTGTCTCGTAGTTGGTTTGGGTGTGTTAGATTCTGGAGTAGTAGCCATCTTTAAATAGAAAGAAGTTAATTTATAAGAGTAAAAATGCCCGAAAAGAATATTGTCGGAATAGCAAAGGTAAAGCACCCACAGAACAAGTCAGAGATCAAAAGCGCACTATTCAATCTATTAGATCAAATGAGAGAGAAGGGTAAAATCAAAATCCCTTCAAACGCTAATATAATGATCAAACCAAATATCTGTCTCGTCAGAGGTTATGAAACCGGTGTAAGTGTTGACCCTTTTATTGTCAAGTGCCTCATAGATTGGCTATTACAAAATTACGACCTCGAAGCAATCACGATTGGAGAAGCAGACGCCACCGAACTCAATGTCGAAGTAGCATTTAAAGTCCTTGGCTGGGAAGAGATGTTTAAAGAATACCCCAATGTTAGATTATTAAATCTAACAAAGGATGAGCGCGTAAAAGTTGATTTAAATGGATTATACTTCGAAAATTTGAAAATGCCCAAATCATACATGGAATCCGATTTTTTAATCTCCGTTGCAAAATTGAAGACACATACTATGACAGGAATCACATGCAATCTCAAAAACCTATACGGCGCAAACCCGATAAAAAACAAAGTGCAATATCATCCGCATTTGGATGAAGTTATTTGTGATCTAAACAAAGTTAGATCGCCAGATTTTTGTTTGGTAGATGGCATCATTGCGATGGAAGGTGCGGGTCCTGTAAGTGGAATACCAAATCCGTTAGGCTTGTTGATCGCGGGAAACAATGCAGTAGCCTCCGACCACGCATGCGCAAGGATTATAGGATTCAATCCTAATAAAATCTCGCATCTAAAGCTGGCAGTGAAACAGAAGTTGGGCAGCACCGATTACGGGGTTTTTGGAGAGAGGATCGAAGACGTAAGAACAAAGTTTGAGTTCGTACCACGCTGGAAAACGATTGTAACTGGGATATACCAAAACAAATTCATCAATCGAATTCCACTTTGGAAGAGGCTGCTGTTAAGGATATTTGGGGTATGATCAGATGAATAAAATCAACATTGGCATTGTTGGGCTTGGAACGATTGCAAAGAATATGCATGTTCCTATATTATCCACTTTTGAGGATGTGAAGATAAAAGCTGCGGCTGAGGTTGATGTCGAAAGGAGGAAAAAATTTGCCAAAAAATGGGATATTCCAGAGGTTTACGAAGATTATACTAAAATGTACGAAAACGCTGATTTAGATGCTGTCTTTGTTTGCCTTCCGAACTTTTTGCATTATGATGCTGTGATGGGTGCATTGGAACATGATTTCCATGTGTTCTGTGAAAAGCCGATGGATTTAAGAGCCGGTGAGGGAGAGGGTGAAGGAGTTGATGGAGTTTGGAGTTGAGGCATAAGGGTATGATCATTTGCTCAGCAAGGAGGAGATAGAGGGGTTTGGTGTGAAGGCTTTGGATAATTTGGATGTGAAACTTAAAATGGACGGTGTGATTGTAGCGGTGACGCATGATGCGTTCATGAGGATGACACTTGCAGATATAAAGGAGTTTATGAATGCGAACCCAGTGCTGGTTGACGTAAGGGGAATGTTTGAGGGGGAAGAAGCGAAGGAAAAAGGGTTTTATTATGTGAGGTTGTAATACATGGATAGAACACAATGACAAATAGTTATACCTGATTCGAACCCGGGGTTTAGACCAACTCGGGAGAGCCAGAGTGTTCTCTCTAAGGGAGTAAGTGATATTTGCAATGAAAATAGTTGAAGAGATAAAGAGATCCATATCAGAAAATTGCTACAATATTACTTTACATGCAAGAGAGGAGATGAGCCCAAAAGAAGACGATATATCGGAAAGAGAGTTGATTGAAGCAATATTGAATGGGAAAATAGTAGAGGAGTACTCCAATGATAAGCCATTTCCAAGTTGTCTCATATTTGGGAGAACAAAAGAAGGAAGACCGATACATGCGGTCTGTGCGTATTCAAAAGAGGATAACATAACAATAATTATAACTACCTACGAACCAAATATAAATATGTGGATAGATTATAGAAAGAGGAGGGTTTGAATGATTGTATCGAAGTGTGCGATATGTGGAGGAAAAGTTGAAGAACGGAAGATCAGCGAAGAGGTAAAAGTCAGAAACGACTTTGTGGTAATAGAGAATGTCAGAGCGGGTGTATGTGTAGAATGTGGGGAGCGATATTACCCCCCCGGGGTTGTGGATAGACTTAGAGGCATTGAGAGAAGCCTGATGGATCGGGAGAAATTAAAGAGATTGGATGTAATAGGAAGTACCTACAGGCTGAGGTATGATGCCACCTTCTAAATGCATGAGATTCGAGATACCAGTAAAGCTACAAGACTTTGTGATAGAACATGAAAGACAAAACTGTTTGCGTTGTCGGATTAGGCTATGTTGGATTACCTTTAGCAAAAGCTTTTTCAACGCACCTTAAGGTGATTGGATTCGACATAGACAAAGAAAAGTTAGAAAAACTAAATAACGATAACAACGAAGAAAACTTAGAATTCACCACAGACTCGTCTAAGATAAAACACGCGGACTTTGTTATTATTGCTGTGCCTACACCTGTGACAAAATCGAAGGAGCCTGACTTGAGCTATGTAAAATCCGCAGTTGAGATTGTCGGCAACAATCTAAAGAGAGGAGCAATCGTTGTTTTGGAATCCACGGTCTATCCCAGCGTCACAGAAGAAATTGTTGCCCCCATTTTAGAAAGAGAATCAGGACTAAAATGCGGTGCGGATTTCAAAATTGGGTATTCTCCCGAAAGGATAAATCCCGGTGATGAAGCGCATGCTTTGGATAAGATAACAAAAATAGTTGCAGGAATGGATGATGATACAACAGAAAGATTAGCCGAGCTTTACGGGTTGATAACAAATGTTTATAAAGCCAAAGACATAAGAACAGCCGAAGCTGCTAAAGTCGTTGAGAACATCCAGCGAGACCTGAATATTGCATTGATGAACGAATTGGCGATAATTTTCTATCCAGTATCTAAATGAATAAAAAGTTCTAAGAAAGTGATGTAATGTAATAATAAAATATTTAAAGGTTGAGGCACAATATAAAAGGAAAAGAGGTGAAAAAGGATGAGCGAAAAGATAGATGAGATTAGTGTAGCTGCGGAATTGTTAGGTATAAAATCATGGTTAGAGTTCTACGGAAAAGATTTCTTCCCCGAAGAGTTATTCGGTGATTTGCATGATAGAATAAGACAATGCGCGGATATAGCATTTAAAAATAAAGAGATAATGGAATATCGTGCGTTCCATGCTTTACAAATACTTTTGAGTGATAAAAGAGATTTTCAAGTGGTAACAGAAGCATTTGAGGTTCTGCACGACTTATTTTTATTAAGAACGGGGAAGATACGAAAGATAGATTTTCTAAGAGCAGTGGATAGGATTGAAGAGCTTATTTATAAAAAGGGGTTATTGAGAAAAGAAGCATCAAAGGAAGAAAAGGAAGGGTTTAGGGAAGCATTAGAAGCGTTTGACTTTAAGAAGTCAGTTAAGGAGGCGATTAATGAACTTTCCAGATATTAATGTCGTGTTTTCATTTTGTGTCCCGGGACACATATTTGAAAACAGAAGCAGAAATTTAGTTTTATCCGACAAAGAGTTTATATTCTCGGATAGAGGTTTGAACGTCTTGAATTTGGTATTAAATCGGTTCTTAGAGGGATTAAGCAGGGATTTGATAGATATTATAATTGCAAGGAAGGAGGAGGTTAAAGAAATCCTCGAGATAATTGATGTGGTAAATGATAATTTTCGAAAAAATATTATGCAACGAATTTTAATTGATGTTGGGATACGTGACCTTGAAGATATTGAGATATTGTCAGATGCGATATGGATTAAGGAGAGGGGGAATTATGTAGAGATAAATTTCTGGACGTATGACGAAGAGCACATATTACCGAAGATGCATTTGCTGGAGATGAAATTCAATATAGTGGTAAGAAGACCATGAACACCGTTCAAAAAATAGTGAAGAACACAGAGATTGAGAGGAAAGATAAAGTGGTAATTAAGGATAAAGAGGATATTTTGACATGAAGTGGCGATAATTAGATATAAAGGGAAAAGAAGAAGGATGGATATTACACATGAAAGATAAAATCGTCTGCATCGTTGGACTAGGGTATGTTGGTTTACCTCTGGCTGAGGCTTTCTCAAAGCATCTCAGGGTAATCGGATTTGATGTAGATAGAGCTAAGATAGAAGAACTAAACAAAAACTTTTTTGCAACGCAAAAACCTTTACTAAAAAGGAACAAAGACAACATAGAATTCACCACGGACCATTCTAACTGATCTTCCCACACCCAATTAGCCGATCATCATACGATATCTTTAAATACCCCTCTCTTCTAATGGATAAATGGGGAGACGTATTAATATGGGCACACTAAAAGCAATATGGAAGTTTCTAAACCCGTTGCAGACCAATACGGCGTTGCACAAAAGTCTGTCAGAGTTAGTCACTGCGAAGTTGGAAGCGCCGCAGCTATCGATAAGAGCCGCTAAGAAGTGGGGAATTCTGAATTTATCCACTTCATTTCACTACGATCAGATAAAGGAGTTGGGAAAACTCTTTATTAATGGTGTAATACCCTTAGAAGACTTCCTCTCGTATTCCTCTAGCAATACAAAGGTCTGCGATGCGACATATCTGAAAAGGGAAGGAAAGAAGGTTTACGGTGCAAAGCTGATTAAAAATTACGTAGTTGGGTGTTATGAGCTATTGCAGGATGTTTTGTTCACCGTAGAGCGATATAAAGGCTTGAACTTCATCGACGACTTCAGGATCATCAATCACAACAAACGGCATCTTACTAAGCCGCAAGAGATTATAAAAGCTATAAAAACGGGTAAAATAAGAAAGGGGATTGGATTATCATCGATGGCGGTTTAAAATCGGGCGACCTCATGAGAGAAGCGAGGAAAGCGGGTGTACGAGTGCTGACTCGATTGAACTCAAATTTTGTTGTCGTCCGATTCGGCACCAAATTCAGAAAGGAAGACCTACTAAGCAATATTAAACCAATTCAACGGACGATATGTGGTAAAAGGTATGTTATCTACCCGTTCAAAAGGTGTATTTGGCAAGGGACTGCTGGAAACCTGTTTTTGGTACGCGGTGAGGGCTATGACGACTTCATCCCACTCTTCACTACGTCCCTCAATACTAAGCCAGAAACGGCTATAATGAAATATAAAGAGAGAGCACAGATAGAGCAGACTAACAAAGAGCTGAAATCCTATTTGGAGCTTGAAGGAAACCATTTCAGGAGAAAGGAGAGTAATTATGGCCATATTTTCATACTTTGTTTGGTCTATAATTTCATTCAATACCTGAGGCTGTATCTCACACATATGAGTTTTAAAGACGTTTTAGAGGGCATATCTGTTTATTTATTGCGAGAACGGCCGCCAAAATGCGCATTTTCAGTTAGAAACGCCTTTGAAGGGGTGCTTGGAAATATTGGCTGTGAAAAGCCCAATAAAATAAATATCGAGTTAACAGGGACTACACTGCTATCAGGCGCGGTAGCTACTTAAAAAGGGAAAAAGGAACGGTGTGAAGATCAGATTCTAAGATAAAACATGCGGATTTCGTTATTATTGCCGTGCCCACGCCAGTAACAAAATCTAAGGAGCCTGACTTATCTTATGTCAAATCCGCCGCAGAAACTGTCGGCAAGAACCTGAAAAAAGGTGCCACTGTGGTATTGGAATCTACTGTTTATCCTAGTGTAACAGAAGAAGTAGTTGCACCCATAAATTTTAGAACGGGAATCAAAGATGAATTGCGGAGCGGATTTCAAAATTGGCTACTCGCCCGAAAGGATAAATCCCGGTGATGACGCGCACGCATTAACAAAGATAACGAAAATAGTTGCAGGTATGGATAAACTTTTTTGCAAGCAAAAAGCTTTACTAAAAATGCTTACGCTTCTTTTTTGCAAGCAAAAACATTTACTAAACTTTTAGAAAAAGTTTGACCAAAAATGCTTCGCCGCTTCGCAGAAAACCTGTTTCTTTGGTCAAGCTTTCTTTCTGAAAGAAAAGTTGTTGGTAAAGTTTTTAAAACTTTTTTAAAGAAAGGTTTGTTATGATCATTTACTCAGCAAGGAGGAGATAGAAGGGTTTGGTGTGAAAGCTTTGGATAACTTGTATGTGAAAATTAAAATGGATGGTATGATTGTGGCGGTTGCGCATGACGAGTTTGGGATGATGAAGCTGGATGAGATAAAGAAGTTTATGAATGATAAGCCAGTATTAGTTGATGTGCTGGGGAGGTATAAAGCAAAAGACACTATGGAAAAAGGTTTTTATTATAGAGGTTGTAAATTGGGATAGGTATGAAAATCACAATCATAGGAAGTGGGTTTGTTGGCACAGCAATTGGAAAAGGGCTTATCGAACTCGGCAACGAAGTGATTTTCTACAATTTGGTTGACAAAAACCTGCTAAACTTCAAAAAAGATATAAACCACGCAATTGAGAATTCGGACGTTTTCTTTATTTGCGTCCCAATGCCAACAACTCCTGAAGGAATTGATTTAGATAAAAGAAGCATCGAAAAATATAGGAAAAGCATTGGCAATTAAAGATGAGCATCATATTGTAGTAGTAAAAAGAACAGTAGTTCCAGAACAAAAAATTTCGTGGAGGGGAGACTATGGCGATAGAGTATAAGGATGAAAAGATTATAGAGAAGGCATTAGGAATATTAGAGCGGGAGATGAGTTTGGTAGAATATACCCGATTTCTCCAGCTCATAGGACCTACCGAAGGTGATGCGACTAGGGAATTGATGGAAAAGAGGAAAAGATACGGGGTTGATGAGGCGTACGAGATATTTAAAGATAGGGTCAAAAAAAGAAGAGATGAGAGCTATTAATCAAACTTTTAGAAAAAGTTTGACCAAAAATGCTTCGCAGCTTCGCAGAAGAAAGCGTTTGCGGAAAGAACAACTCTTCTCGAAGAGAACTTTACTTTCTTAGCACAGGTTCTTTCTTTAGAAAGAAAGTGTGGCGTGCCTCGTAGCTTAATCGCTCAGAGGGTTAAAATCCCTTCTGTGCTGTTTACCCGTATCGGTGCAGAGGTCAACAGTGGCAGGGTGTCCCTCGCGAGAGGGAATCTGAAGAGCCTGAGGCTGTCTTTAGCCCGAAGCACAAGCGAACCAGTGGTGGGATATGCTAAGCGACGACCCTC
>QBUN01000310.1 GCA_013180565.1 Candidatus Methanophaga sp. GoMg3.2
TTAAACGTAAGGCTTTTATTTGATAATTTGAGGAAATAGTTTTCTGCGTAAATCTACGTCCTAAATAGGTAGAAGTTATACCTTATATACAACAAGAAAGCGTAATATCCAACTAAAATTAATTATTTGTTGGTACAGATTAACACTGATTAACGTAGAAGAAATCAAATCCGTGTAACTCTACCACTTAAACAGGCATAAGATATACTTAATATTCAATTTAAAAAACCGAAAGTCTTAACTTAATATGAGATAAACAAAAAAGTAGAGTGAAAAAATTGTATTTATATTACATAAGGCCAATTAAAAAAGCAAAAAGCGTGTAATAAAAATGGAGAAAAGGGGGCGAGAGAAAGAGAAAATGAAGCGAATTATTACCATATTGTGTTTGGCAATACTCTTATGCTGTGCGTTCTACGGGATATCGGCAGCAGCAGGTGGAGCGACAGCAGCCGCAATGGCTGAAAAGAGTATTAAAATCGAGGGTGGTGATTACGGCTATCCTACTCCGTTTGCTCTCTTTCCAAAAGGACCCGGTTATATTAGAATGAGCTTTATCTTCGATACACTTATCTGGAAAGACAAACATGGCGTGATACCCTGGCTTGCAGACAGTTGGAGCAGGTCAGATGATGCCAAGACATGGACCTTTTCCTTGCACCGAGGCGTGGAATGGAGTGATGGAGAGCCGTTTACGGCAGATGACGTGAAGTTCACATTTGATTACACGAAGGATCATCCGCAGTTGTGGTACGCATATAGCGCGAAAGAGATAGACCATGTAGAAGTTCCTAATCCCTATAACGTTACTATACATCTTGAGGAATCAATGCCTACTTTTATAGATGATGTTGCAGGATGTGTCCCTATGATTCCCGAGCATATATGGAAGGATGTCGACGATCCATATACATTCCAGGAAGATGATGCCGTTATAGGGACAGGACCTTTGAAGCTTGTAGAATATGACGGTACACAGGGCTATTATGAGTATGAGGCGAATACAGAGTGCTTCAAAGGAGAACCTATCGTTGACCAACTTATCATGCTGGATGTAGGTGACCCTGCACTTGCGTTAATGGCAGGAGATATAGATTCCGCGTCCTTCATGGGAAAAGAGATAGTTGCTGTTGATGAATTTGAAGACGATTCTGATTTCGAGATAGAAGAAGGCTCAAGCTGGTGGGTGCTCAATTTCTACTACAATGTAGGGAAGTATCCAATGAATAACTCGGATTTCAGACGTGCAATTGCTTATGGTATAGACAGGGCAGATATAGTACAAACAGTGACGCATGACGGTTCTATCCTTGCGAATACCGGCATAATTCATCCTGATTCAACGTGGTATAAGTCTGGACTTCCGCGTTATGAGCACAATATAGCGAATGCTAACGAAATACTCGATGCATTGAACTTTACGGACACGGACGGTGACGGGATAAGAGAATATAAAGATGAAGACGGCAACATAACAGCTCTCAAATTCACAGTGATTACAAGTGAGGAATATAAATATGAAGCGGACTTCATCAAGGATGATTTAAAGGATCTGGGAATCGAGATAGGAGTAAAATCCGTGGGTAAGAGGGAATTGGGCTCAGGGATATGTTGTGGTGCATTCGAGTTCGCAATAAGTGGTCACGGTGGAATAGCAAATCCACGTGTATTGAGAACTGCCGCTATGGGAACAAGCCGTAGTGAAGAGTATTATGAGATATACGAAAAACAATTGATGACAATGGACGAAGAAGACCGAAAGGAACTTGTGGGCGAGCTACAAGAGATTATAGCGGATGAGCTTCCGGTGTATCCGCTATACCATCCAAAGATATGGTGTGTCTACGATCCGGACAAGCTTGATGCATGGTTCTATACAAAAGATGCTATCGCTGGAAGCATCCCTCTTGCACTGAACAAACTCATATTCCTCTTCGATCCATGGCGATATGATGCTAATGAAGATGGCATAATAGACGAAAGCGAACTAAATGACGCTAGGCAAGATTATGATGAAGATAAAATAACAATGGAGCAACTGGCAATGGTGTTAAATTTATACAATCCAGGAAAAACCTTTCTTTCTGCGAAGCTTTTTAGCGAAGCTTTTTTGATAAAACTTTTCTTAAAAGTTTTGTAAACGCTTTTTTAAAGGGTTTAAAGAAAGCTTTACCAAAGAAATATTTGTACTATGAAAACGAGAAAAACGCTATTAACAATAGCTGGAATATTGCTGCTGTTAGTTGTAGCAGTATCGGTATCAACAGTGGTGACAGCGATTGCAACTGCGGGATCTGCAACAGCAACAAGGACACTGCCTGCGGAACCTCTATCCAAAAGTGAATTTTTCACAGTAAGAATTGAAGCACAAGGTTATGGTACTATTGGTAAAGTAATCGAAACACTTCCTGAAGGCTTTACATATATCTCATCTACACTCGATCACCATCAAGTAGTGGTTTATGGATCAACAAACACTGTTACGTTCACTTTGATTGGCGAAACTTCCTTCACTTATATCGTGTCACTACGCTATAATGACATCGAGGAAGGCACCTATGCATTCAGTGGAATACTCATAGATGTGGACAAGAATGAATATGAAATTAGCGGGGATGCTGAAATAGCAGTAAAACTGGCAACAGGACAATTTGACACGGGTTCGCCGGCTAATCCATATCCAAGCATCTTCGGCATGCACACCGGGAATATCACTCCTTCACAGACAATCACCGTACAAAAGCTTTATAGCTACCCCTGCCCGGGAACCGGCGGACACGCCGAAACTATCGAGTTATATGAAAACTGCACTTTGATTGCAAATGGCACGTGGAATGGCTACAAAGGCGACTGGCATAAAATATCACTAAATAGTGTGGCTGGTACTTCTTATGTCACGCTATTGAAAAACCAGGTATACTGCTACACTATACGTACCGGCTCTTATCCCGGGATCATCCATGAAACATCATTCAATGCAACGGGAGGGACAATAACCTGCACTGATTTCACAGACGCGAATGGAAAAAGATATGAGGATTGGATACCAGCAATAAGATTGGAATAAAAATGAAATACACTACAACAAGCGAAATAAAACAGGTCTTGGCAATAATTGGAATAACGTTACTTTTAGTTACAGCAATATTGACAATGACAGTGGGAATAGCTAATGCAGAATCAGCAACCGCAACGAGGACCCTACCGGCAGAACCTGTATCTGCTGATGAAAGTTTCTTCGTAGAAATAGATGTATCTGATTACGGTAATCTCGGGAAAGTATTAGAAACTCTTCCAGAAGGGTTTCGCTATCAGAAGTCCTCACTAGATCACAAATTCGTAAACGATAATCTATCGACAAACACTGTTGAGTTCCTATTAGTCGACGTAACTTCTTTCACTTACACGGTAAGAGCACCTGACGTAATGGGCACTTACATGTTCACGGGGATACTCAAAGGCATCAAAAACAAATGCGAAGTTGGTGGGGTTATGGAAATAGAGGTAGAAGAGGCGGAGGATGACGCAGAACCAACAGCAACGAGGACACTACCTGAAGAACCTGTAGCTGCGGATGAAGTTTTCACCATAGAACTTGAAACATCACATTACGGTTACTTTGGTAAAGTAGTTGAAACTCTTCCGGATGGATTTGTGTATGAGGATTCCACGCTCAATCCCGAATCAATAGAAGTAGAAGATGAGACTGTTGAGTTCTCATTGGAGGGTGAACCTTCTTTCTCTTACACAGTGACCGCAACTGACGAAGAGGATACTTACACATTCGAGGGCATACTCATAGATGAGGAGAAGAACGAGTATGACGTTAGAGGAGATACCGAAATAGTGGTAGGAGAAGAAGCTGGCGAAGTTACACTGCCGACAAACATAACAGCCTGGAAACCTGTAGATGCTGTTGTGAACAGTACAAAAAGCGAATCAAGGACTTTCAACGCCTCCATAAACCAACCATCCGACATTAGCTGGCAAATAAATGGTACAGAAGTGCAAACAAATGAAAGCGTAACGGATGCTACCTATACGAACACAAGTTCCGTCATAGGAACCTGGAACGTCTCTGCAATTGCAACGAACACAACAACTGGTTTATCGGATATGCACACGTGGATATGGCACGTAACATCCACACCTGCTGTGAATATAACTTCAATGCCAACTCCTACATCTGCAGTAGCTACCGCACCGTCTCCTTTAGTAACACAAACACCTAAATCTAGACTTTCTCCCCGTCCTACGTCTATCGCCACACCTACGCCCGCGAAGTCCGCTAAACCAGCCATACCGGGATTCACGCCAGTTTTCGCTCTCGCTGCTATCTTTGCTGTAGCATACATACGGTTGTTCAGAAAAAAAGGAGATGAAGGAAGATGAGTGTGTATAGGCGTTAGGTGTCTTGCTTAAGAGACACTCATAAACTCATAAACTCATAAACTCACAAACTCACACAGAGATGAAATGCAGACGAACATAATAACAAAAATAGTTGGCTATATTATTATAATCTTCATAATTATCTCGCTCAACTTCTTTTTACCACGAATGATGCCTGCGGGTCCCTTATCAGGCTTAACGAGCAGTACCCAGCCGGTTTTGGAGCAATACATCATGTATATAGTAGATCTTATGCACGGTGATCTTGGTTGGTCAACTACAAAAAACGCACCTGTATGGGACGTATTGATGCGCAGCATAAAATGGACGCTCCTTCTTGTCGGCTCTTCAACTGCGATATACATAACATTGGGAATCTTATTAGGTGCGGTCTCAGCATGGAAGAAGGGCAAAAAGACGGATGTGGGACTGCTCATATTGTTTATTGCTATGGCTTCGTTCCCGCCGTTCTTCCTTGGCATGCTTTTCATCATCTATTTCGGCTGGCGGCTGGATCTATTCCCCCGATTTGGTGCACAAACTCTGTATATCGATTATTCAACCGCTTTTGGTACGTTATTAGACATACTACATCACCTATTTCTACCGGCTTTAACGCTTACTCTCACCAGTATCGGGGTGATATATCTTTTAACAAGGAATTCCATGCTTAACGTATTGGACGAGGAGTATATACGGACAGCGAGGGCAAAGGGCCTGGGCGAGTGGTATATTATACGCAGACACGCATTGAAGAACGCAATGTTACCGATTATCACATTGGTAGCGCTGATAGCAGGACTCGTAATCACCGGCACGATCTTCGTAGAGACGGTATTTGCATATCCGGGCGTTGGTTTGCTGGTCTCAGATGCGATTTCAGCACATGATTATCCGCTATTACAGGGTGCATTTTTGTTTTTCGCGTTCGCAATCCTCGCGGTAAACTTCACTGCCGATAGGATATACGAGCTTTTGGATCCAAGGGTGAAAGAAGATTGATCGAAGCTACAATCAGTTTCATGAAACAGTATAAGAATAACAAGCTCGGATTGGTGGGATTAGGACTACTGATTTTCTTTGTGCTAATAGCAGTTTTTGCACCGTATATCGCACCTTATGATCCGCATCAAAGATTCGAAAGCACGGAACATCCCAGTTCTGAGCATCCGCTCGGAACAAACCCTGTGGGGCAGGATATATTAAGCGAGTTGATATATGGCACAAGGGTTTCCCTGTTCATCACGCTGTTTGCGTCTATAGCAGCCGTGAGTATAGGCATTCTTATCGGGCTTGTTGCAGGCTATTTCAAGCGATTCGACTTTTCCCTTATGCGGCTTACTGACTTGTTCCTCACGATTCCAAAACTGCCAATAATAATTATAATCGCAGAATTCATGCGCCCTAGTGTCTGGAATCTCGTATTTGTATTCGCTATATTTGAGTGGGCTATAACCGCCCGCATCATACGATCTGAGGTGTTAACGTTACGGCACAGGAATTATGTGGATGCTACAAGGCTGTTTGGTGCTAAAGATTCTTATATCTTAGCAAGGCACATCTTTCCATACGTGGTCCCACTGGTGTTTGTACAGTTAATCCTGGTGTCAAGATATATAATACTTGCAGAATCCGGATTGAGCTTCATTGGGCTTGGAGACCCAACAGCAAAGAGCTGGGGCATGATGCTGCATGATGCTTTTGTATATCCTACTATATTTATATCGGATCTATGGATGTGGTGGATGCTGCCAGCCGGTTTATGCATTGTGCTCCTAATACTTTCATTTATGTTCATCGGATATGCGGTGGAAGAGATAGTGAATCCGAGTTTGAAGAGATCGCCGTGGATTTGAATTGAATCTGATAGAACACCCTAAACCACGAGATTCCACAGATTGACACAAGAACATCCAAAAAGATTATATAATATGGGTAAAATTAGAGAGGAGGTATAAAAGGATGGATAGAAGAGATAGTAAAGAAGGAATTGGAGACCGATTCCAGCAAGAGACGAAGTATCAAAAAGGACATCTTCTTGATACGGATCTGGATTGGGCAAATAAGCCAGAGGGGTATAAGCGGTATCCAACCGCGCCAAAAATAGAGCTCGAACCTCCGCAGGTGGAGGGAGGAGCACCTCTATGGGAAGTTATGAGACGTCGCCGAAGCATTCGATCCTTCAAAGACGAGCCACTGAAAAAAGTTGAACTGTCACAACTGCTGTGGGCCGCACAGGGGATTACCAATTTAGACTCGGGGTTTAGAACCGCACCATCAGCCGGTGCGTTGTATCCAGTAGAAACGTATCTCATAACTAATTCCGTGGAGCACGTTGACCCAGGAGTTTACCATTATGCAATTGATAAGCATGAGCTCGATCAGTTAAAAGTAGGCAATTTTCGTCTTCAGGTGGCACAGTCGGCCTTTGATCAAGAAATTGCGTACTGTGCGAACGTGGTCTTTATCTGGACTGCAATATTCGAACGGTCGAAATGGCGATCCAAACAACGGGCATATCGCTATGTAGGGTTAGATGCAGGGCATATGGCACAGAACGTTGCGTTAGCCGCAGTTGCACTGAATCTCGACAGTTGCCAGGTTGGTGCGTTCTACGATGACGAGGTAAACGCTTTATTGGATGTTGATGGTACAGAGGAGAGTGTTATTTACATGACGGTAGTCGGAAAGAGACAATAGCCATCTACTCAAATTTCTATTGAGCCTCTGGAACCGCCAACCAAATCTTTCTGATTTGCCTTTATTCCTGTAATTTCTTCGCTTTTGCTCTAAAAATTTGTTTATTGCCTTGTCAGCCTAATCCAAGCTTATTCTACGGAAAGCAGTAGGCGATCTCATGAGGTCCGTTCTACCCACATGATACGCAGTTATTGCGGTTAGATGTGTCGTTATTCCTGTGATGAGCATGTACCGTTCTAAGACGAGGAGGGGCGAGTAATCGCCTCCTCCTGAATCTGCGATTTATCACGTCGGAAATCTCCGAGGGTGCAGAGTTTAAGAGCGTTTCAATCCACGCTTTGGGTTTCTAATGCCTCTGCGGAGAGAGGATCTACAGTTTTGAAGGTGACCTCTCATTTGAAGAGTATATAGAATTGCTGGAAAAGTATTTCTCGATACAGAAGATAATAGAAGCACCTGATTTTGCTGGTTATCCACTCTCAAAATAACTATGGCACGGGGGATGCTATTTCTGTCTTTTGCGTCTAGATCAGTGATAACCAATGCAGCACTAAACACCTCTTTGTAATACTAAATCAA
>QBUN01000309.1 GCA_013180565.1 Candidatus Methanophaga sp. GoMg3.2
CTTTTAAATAGATGAAGGTAGATAAATTGCTTGCGTATTTTTGCAATTGATTTTTTGACATATTAGCTATCTCCTTTCTCTACGGGGGTACATTCTAAATTGTGGTTACCTCCTTCAACTAACACTTTGTTCAAGTTCAACATGTTCACTATTTCTTTGCAAACGAAAAATCGGGAGAAGAGGATTGTCTGCGAAGCTTTTTGATCAAACTTTCCTAAAGTTTGTTGCATCAAAGATATTATCCGAAAAGCGAAATTTGACATATGACGGTCAGAGCGACCAACACTGCCATTATCCAAAACACTCCTTTTTTACCTCCCGACTTTTAGATAGACGCATGTAAATAAATACAAAACCTATTGCTTTTTATAGTAGAAACTCATTGGTTGATTTGGTAAATTATCATGTTCGGGTACTGGAATCCACACGTTGAACGTATGCCCATTAAGGACCTGCATAAGCTGCAGGAGGAACGGCTTCGGGCGATTGTCCGCTATGTTTATGACCATTCATCCTTCTACCGGCAGCGATTCCGTGAGGCGGGTGTGGAGCCCGAAGACGTCAAAGAGCTTAGTGACGTAACTAAACTCCCATTCACAACGAAGATAGACCTTCGTAATACATATCCCACGGGCATGTTCTGTCTCCCCAACGACTGGGTGGTGCGGTATCATGTATCCAGCGGCACGACCGGGAAGCCAACTGTGGTTGGATACACGCAGGGAGACATAGACATGTGGACCGATTCATTGGCGCGCGCGCTCACGTCTATAGGTCTGGGCCGTGGCGATGTAATCCAAGTTAGTTACGGTTATGGCCTTTTCACCGGCGGGCTCGGTCTCCATTACGGTGCAGAGCGAATAGGTGCCACGGTACTTCCTACGAGTGCCGGCAGTACCGAGCGCCAAATCGAGCTCATGCAGGACCTGGGAAGCACTGCTATAGCCTGCACTCCTTCTTATTTCCTTTACCTAAACGAGGTAGCAAAGAAGATGGGTGTGAGCATTAGGGATGATACAAAGCTCAAGGCAGGTCTCTTCGGTGCAGAGCCATGGTCTGATGAGACGAGAAGGCGGATTGAGGAGTCCACAGGCAGCAAGGCATATGACATATACGGCACCAGCGAGATGAGCGGTCCCTTATGCTCAGAATGCCATCTCCAGAACGGTATCCACATCTGGGCGGATCTATTCCTTATCGAGGTGATTGACCCTAAAACCGGCGAGCAGGTAGCGGAAGGTGAACGTGGCGAGCTCGTTGTCACTACGCTAGATAAATGGGCATTTCCTCTTATTCGGTACCGGATAGGGGACCTCACCATATTGAATAACGAGCCTTGTGAGTGTGGACGTACACATCCGCGAATCATGCGGATTCTTGGTCGGACAGATGATATGATCATTGTGCGCGGTATAAATGTATTTCCAAGCCAGGTCGAGTCTGTACTCATGAAGATCCCTGAGATTGGAGACAATTACATGATTATTGTGGATCGGAAGGGGCCACTGGATGTTATGACCGTCAAGGTCGAGGTGACAGAATCAGTGTTCAGCGATAAAATCGCAGACTTGATGTCATTAAGCAAGGCTGTATCCCAACAGCTTAAGGGCGTGCTTAATATTATGGCTGATGTTGAGTTGGTGGAGCCGGGAACGATCCCGCGTTCGGAAGGTAAAGCACAGAGAGTAATAGACAATAGGAAAGTGTAAAAATGGAGGCAATAAAGCAGATTTCTATCTTTATGGAGAATAAGCCCGGCAGAATGGCTCGCGTGGCAAAGGCATTAGCTGATGCTAATGTGAACATACGCGCATTGACAATTGCAGAAGCAGGCGACTTCGGCATTGTTCGGATGGTAGTTGATGATACGGATAGGGGCTATAAAGTGCTCCGTGAAGAAGGCTTCACGGTCTCGGAGACGGATGTTCTTGCTGTGGCGATACAGGATAGTCCAGGCGGGCTTTTCGAGATCGCTAACAGTCTGGGTATGAACAATATCAATGTAGAGTATGCGTATGCCTTTGTGACTGCAAAAGCTGAGCGGGCGATGCTGATACTCCGGGTGGATGACATATCAGGCGCTACGCGCGTGCTGAGCGATGCTGGGATAAGGCTAGCGACAAAGGCGGAGATACCGCAGATTTGAAAATAAGAAAGGTGGTGGTGTAAAGGGATGATTGAGGAACGTTTTGGTGAGAAAAAGTTTTCATCCCGAGGGATGTATATACGAAGTACTTCAGATATACTGCCAAAATGGAAGGGTATTCGAAATTCGTATATACCGCCAAATTGGAATAATATGCGAAGTATTGCAGATATAACGAAGTTATACGCAATTGCCTGCTTTAGAAAGGGATGGAAACATGAAGAAGACACGAATTTATAAAGAATTACTTAACCATGCTAATGCTGACTCAGTTACCCGTGATTTGATATCCCTTGTAGATGAAGTGTTTGAGGATTGCCGGCAGATTCATAAAACAGTACTGCGTCACATGCCGGAATACACGCTACATGATGAGGAGCATCTTCGGAGAACGGTGGAATTAGTGGATAGACTCCTCCCTATATCAACCTTGCAAAACCTTACTCCTTTAGAACTAGCAGGATTAATACTATCTGCCGCTTTGCATGATATAGGTATGGCTCCTTCTGAAAATGAAATCCGCCGACTTCTATCAAAATCATCCAGTGAGATGAATGAAGATCCAGATCGTCGTCGCTATCTGCCATTCCGCGAAGGTTATCCAGCAATACTAAGAAGACAACATGAACTCCGTTCAGAAAATCATTATTTTAAAGCCCAAGAGCTTGAAGCCTATCTACTGAGTGAATATTTACGGCAGACCCATGGAGATAGGGGAAGGCGGTTTATCTTTGACCGATACCATGAAAAATTTATCTATTCAGACTTTAATTTTGCTAGTCGGCTCGCGGAAGTATGCTATAGCCATACGCAAGACGCTCTTCCCCTCGAACAAATTCCTTGCTGGGAGCTCGTACGCGCACCAGGGGAATATGTTAACTGGCGTTTTATCGCAGTATTGCTGAGACTGGCAGATATTCTTGATTTCGATGGAAAGCGGACGCCAGCTGTATTGTTTGAGCACCTCGGGATCAGAGATAAAGTTAGCCTCAGGGAATGGAAAAAACACCGATCCCTACGAGCTTGGGATATCAGGCCAGGGAGAATCGCATTCTCCGCAAGGTGCCCCGATCCAGTTATTGAAAAGTGTGTTCGAGACTTCATACAGATAATAGAACGAGAGTTGTCCTTTGCTCGCGGAATTTTAGGTAATATGCACGATCCTGCATGTTCGGACATGCAAAAGAGATATTATCTTGAACTCCCACCTAGTGTTGATATCCGCGATGTTGGACCTGAGGAGGGCCCCAAAGGACCAATCTATAAATATGTGGATCTGGGATTTCATCTGGATAAAGAGAGCATCATTTCTCTTGTTATGGGTATGAATTTGTACGGGAATCGTCTTCTCTTTCTTCGAGAACTCCTACAAAATGCTGTAGACACTTGCCGGCATAGGCAAGCACTTCATAAGGCTATTCCAAATGCGGCCAAATATGTTCCTAACATTACTGTTGAGTTATATGAAGAAAACGGCAAGTGGTTTCTTGCTGTAGAAGACAACGGGATGGGTATGGATGAAGAAATCGTAAGTGAACATTTTGCTCGAATAGGAAAGAGTTACTATCGCTCAGGGAGATTTCTTCAAGAAAGAGCTGAAACCGGCATAGATTTCCAACCTATTTCAGTATTTGGCATTGGAATTTTATCAGTCTTTATGGTTATAGATCAATTAAGAGTACAAACAAGAAAATTAAAAAACAATCTATATGACTTGGATTCACCAATGGATATTGAAATTAATGGGCCAACAGGATTATTTTGGTTTCGTAAATCAGAACGCAAGGAACCCGGAACGCGGTTGGAACTTAGTTTAAAAGAAGATCTTTCATTTTTGAGAAGTAATCCTGAACATATTAGTGAAGTCTATAACTTAGCTTGGAAGAAAGAGAAGCTTTCGTTCAAAGAAACTGTAAAACAATTGGCTCCTCACGTAGAATTCCCTATTACTGTTTACGAAAAAGGGAAGAAGCATAAAGTTAAAGAGGATTGGAGAGTACCAGAGTTATTTCGGGGGTCGGACTTAAATTTATGTCGCCAAGTGGTAATTGATCTTACTTTGGAGGGACCTGAGGGGTTAGATGGTATAGTAAGAATCCTCCTTTTGCAGGATTACCAGGATAAGCTCTCAGAGATGGTAGAATTAGACGAAGACTCATTTTACTATGAGGGGTTGGATGAAGAACTTCATGATAGATTGGAACAAGCGTTTGGTTACATCCAGCATATTCACGTTGATTATTCAGAGCGGGAAGGAAAGACTGAAGGCTACTCAACAGAATTTCATTCATTTGGGCGATGGACACAACAAGGTTTTCGTGTTAAGCATCCCCTTTTTGCTGAATATGGAACATTGTCGGAGTTTCGCGAACATTCATCTTCCATAGATTACCCGTTTGTTGTCCACTATGATTTGAACCTATCGGGAGATTTTACGACAAATTTGACCGCAGATCGATTGCGAATTGTTCCTGATGCAAAGTTTGAGGATGTGAAAAGACGCATTTGTGAGGTTATATCAACTCTTTTGCTCAAGAATTTGGGTAAGAAAGAGGTGAGAAGACATCAGGATTTTTTTCGAAGTGTACTTAATGAACCAGGTGGCGACACGGTAACAAGGGTTTTTGAAATTTGTTTGCAACGCATGCTCAGTGAGTGATTAAGTTCGTAGCGAGAATGGCGGGTATATTAAGCGGGCAACAGCAGATAACAGCGGATAAAAGGGAAATCAATGATTTCCCCAAATTGCCTATCGACAACTTCTTTTATCTGCGAAACCGTTAAGTGCAATTAGGATGCTAAAAGAGATAGGATGGATGATACCAGGAGTATTTTTAAACCTCAATCTTTCCGAGTTCAAATGCACGCATGTTAACCTCCAGGAACTTCGCGGGCACTGATGCGCTAAGCGCCTCGATTAGCTCCTCTTCTCGTAGCGGAATATGCTCAGAGAGCGCCCCCAACATCACGACATTCATCGCTTGCGGATTACCCGCATCGGCAGCCAGCTTTGTCGCATCAATAGTTATGAGTTTATTGCATATTCTTTTGAGCGGTGCGAGAATCTCTTCCAACGGTGGATACGTGAATTGACCTGTGGTCACAGTAGTCGGATGTACGGGATAGGTGTTCACAAGTGCGATGCCATCTGTAGACAAGTAATGGACATACCGTAGCGCTTCCGCGGGCTCGAACGCTAACAAGACGTCCGCACCACCCGCAGGCACCAGTGGGCCGTACTCACAGCCTATCCTGATATGGTTCATCACACTACCGCCACGCTGTGCCATCCCATGCGTCTCCGCACCCCTTATAGGATAGCCAGCCTTCAACGCCGCCTTGCCAATTATATTAGATAGCAGGATCACACCCTGACCGCCAACGCCAACTAAAACGATGTCGCACACGGATGTTCTCATTCGACCACCTCGATAGCGTTACAGGTGCAAATTTGGGCACAGACCCCGCATCCAGTGCAGAGCGCGTTGATTCGTGCACTGTCCTCATCGAACTCAATTGCAGGACAGCCAAAATCCACGCATTTTCGGCATCCTATGCAGTTCTCGTTAACCATGAACGGTCTTCGCCGTATACCCGACTTTCTCGCGATTACACTACAGGTCTGCTTTGTAATTACCACCGATAGCCCCTGATACACCTTAGCACGTTTGAAGGTCTCGATTGTCGCGTTTAGGTCGTATGGGTCCACAGTCACGACAAAATCCGCTCCCAACGCCTTCGCAACTGTCTCAACCGATACTGCCTTTGTTCTATCGCCGGTTACGGTAAAACCAGTTCCCGGATGTGGCTGATGCCCGGTCATCGCCGTAGTCGAATTGTCCAGTACAGTGACGGTTATTCTTGCATTATTGTATGCTGCATTAAGCAATCCCGGTAATCCGGTGTGCAGGAAAGTCGAATCGCCAATGCTGCAACATATGTCCCGCTCTTCGCCTGCAAATCTGATCCCGCTGGCGACTGTTATGCTCGCGCCCATACAGAGGCATGTATCTATAGTACCCATCCGAACGGCAAGTGTATAGCAGCCTATATCACTTGGAAAAACGGCATCCTTACCGAAAGCTTTCTTCATGGCATAGTAGGTTGCTCTGTGGCTGCAGCCCGGACAGAGTGATGGCGGTCTGGGCGGCAGGAGTTCGTCGGCTTCTTTCACCGAGCTAACGTCCAATAACGGCATAGCGGTCATATCTGCAATGGCATTCCTTACTTGAAGGGTATCCAGTTCGCCCACACGCGGAATGTGACCAGTCCTTTTGCCAAGGAGCTCAAGGTCCGGATTGTGCTTCCTCGCTAACCGCTCCACATATTCTTCCAGCACTGGCTCCAGCTCCTCGATCACCATCACCTTAGTGACATGCTCAAGAAGCTCCGAACACAAGCCATCTGGTGGTGGGAAAGTGCCGATGCGGAGAATGGATATATCCGCTTCCAATTGCTTTATCGCCTCCTCCGCGTATAGCCCCGATATTCCAGAGGCGATGACGCCTATATCGCCTCGTAGCACAAGCCGGTTCCAGGGCACATCCACCAGCGTGGCCCTAATCACATCCTGTTTCTCGAGAAGCACTGTATGACGTGGCCGAGCATGTGTGGGAAGCATAACCCATCTGGCTGGATCTTTTGTGAATTTGGGATTCGTGCTCCCCCCTTTTATTTGGCCTACCACTACATCTGAACTAGCATGTGAGACTCTTGTGGTAGGCCGGAGAAGGACCGGTAACTCGAGCTCCTCTGAGAGCTCAAAGGCATAGATGACCATATCTCTCGCCTCTTGCGGATCCGCAGGGTCCAGACATGGTATGCCGGCAAATTGGGCATACCGTCGTGAGTCCTGCTCGTTCTGCGATGAGTGGCAGAACGGGTCATCTGCTACGCACACCACAAGCCCGCCAATTACACCTGTGTATGCAAGTGTCATAAATGGGTCAGCGGCAACGTTCAAGCCTACGTGTTTCATTACGGAAACAGCTCGTGCTCCAGTCCAGGAAGCTCCGATAGCGACTTCTAACGCGACTTTCTCGTTTACCGACCATTCTACATGTATGCCATACTTACTAGCGAAAGGCGCTAAGGCCTCTACGATCTCGGATGCAGGCGTCCCAGGATAACCGGTAACAACTCCCGTTCCCGTCTCGAGGATGCCTCTTGCAATCGCAACATTTCCAAGCAGATACTCTTTCATCACTATATTCTTTTGTAACTTATAGACCATATAAATTTAGTCTTTACCCTTGCAGATACAGGGCAGTAATAGTGTTTCAGCCTGTGGAGGTATATTACTTTGTAGTAGCGCCAAAAACAGCATCTGCCACACCAAAAACCGCGCCTACACCACCAATAATTGTTAGCGCGGCCATCAGCGAGATGTGGGCACCGCTCCGTCTCTCGCGTATTTACGCTTTTGGCACCGATTCTGCAAGTTGTTATCATAAAACTTTTCAAAAAAGTTTTATCAACAAACTTTTAGAAAAAGTTTGACCAAAAATG
>QBUN01000308.1 GCA_013180565.1 Candidatus Methanophaga sp. GoMg3.2
CTGAGTCCACGATGAGATTTGAATCTTCATTCAATGGCTCTATGCATATAGGTGTGATAACAAATAACACAAAGATCTCGGAGGATTACATTGGTGAGTTCTATGTTGCCGAGGTCATAATAATAAGTGACAAAAATATGACCTCAGAGAAGGAGAAAGAAGAAGAAGAGTGGATGGAGTGCCCCTAAGCTGCAAAAACAAGTTATACCTCTGCTACGGGTATAGAGAAGAGATAAAAAGGGAACATGAATAGGGAGAGGGTTAGTGCTTTTATTGCCGCACTCATCATAGCTCTACTGATACCTGCATCTGTAGCTATCAATATTCCTCTTTCTGTAAAGACCGCCACTTCTATGGATTTGAATGATCTCAGAATCGCTGTTGCTCTGGATTATCAAATGAGATCCGCAGCGAATGAGACGAACACTGTGGCGGAAGAAGAGATGATAGACAGAAATAATCGAACAATATACGTTCCAGCGGACTATTCTACGATTCAAGAGGCGGTGGATGCTTTAATATTCGATGTAGGTATTGTATATGTCTTAAACGGCACTTATCGTGAAACTATAACGATTCCGAATCCGGTAGAGCTTATAGGAGCAGATATGGGCGATACGACCATTGATGGGTGCGGAAATGCGACCATAACACTCCTTGCTGATGGCTGTACTATAATGGGCTTCTCGATAATAAATGGAAGCAGTGGTGTGAAAGTTGAGTCAGATAACAATACAATCTCGGAGAATCTAATTGAGAATAACTCCGTGGGCATTGAGCTTAATGGGTCATCGAATCTAATCTACCACAACAACTTTAAGAATGATCAAAACGCTATTAACTCAAATAACAACTCTTGGGATGATGGACGGGAGGGAAACTACTGGTATGATCATACAGGAAACGATCTGAACTTCGATGGTATTACAGATGATCCTTATGTGGAAGGAGGTGTAATTGATCTCTATCCTCTCTTTGTGCCATTTAAGAGGTCTTATGATCCTGCAATAACTCATGTTACCGTCCCAAGAACCGCGTATATGAATGAGACTGCCCTGATATATCTGGGTGTTGCAAATTATGGGTCAGCGGAGCTTACAAGTAACTTTACGGTTACAATAGCTAATTCCACTCTAAATAAGTCCCTATATCTCCCATATAAGACAAGAGAGGTCATTTTCTTTAACTACACTCCAAACGAGACAGGAATAGTGAATGTATCGGCTGAAATAGAGGGGGGCTGTGCTGATCGAAATGCGGCAAATAACATTATGGTGGCGAACTTTACAGTAACAGAGGCGATATTTGAGCGACTTTATACTTATGATCTGAATAACTGGACAGATTTGGAAGAATATGATAGTTATAGGCTGCCAGAGAAGAGGGCAAGTGTATTGAGGTACATGAAAGAACTTCAAAACGCAGATGGCAGCTTTGGTCTAGCTGGAGCTTCAACTGCCATGGCTATACTTTCTGTAGCCTCTGCTGGGATGGATCCACATGATTTTAAGAGGTTAAACAACTCGCTTGTAGACTTCTTGAGGAAGAACCCATCAAGAAGCGATCTCATCACGATCGCACAATATACGCTTGCAATTGCCGCGGCAGGAGAAGAGCCGAGGGACTTTGGTGGCAGGAATTACATTATTTTGATTGGATCGTTCTTTGATGGGGAGCAGTTTGGCACGAGAGAGGATATTATAGACGATGCATGGGCAATCCTTGCCCTTGTGGGTGCAGGCTGCGATATAAACTCCACGATGATTCAATCCGGACAGGAATACATTCTTAAAGCTCAGAACACGACCACTTTCGGATGGGGTTCGATGATGGAGACCGCACTTGCAATGGAGGCTTTAATCGCTTCTGGTATCTCGCAGGATAATAGTTCTATTCTTACTGGCACATTATATCTGAGGGATAAATTAGTAAAAGAGCAATGGGATGATTTCGGTGGGCGTTGCAAAGGGGAATGCCCGCCACTTAACGACTCTAATGTGATAAACTATGCACACTCGGTTCAGGCGATTATCGCATCAGGCGGAAATCCGATAGACGGGAGCTGGGATTATTCTCAGGCGACCGCAAGCTATTATCTTTACTCGGACGAATACAATCCTCTCCTCCTACTTTTAGGTCTTGAAGAGGAGGGGTTCAAGTACACATTCAAAGGGTATTATCCACGACCATCCTATACAGCACTTGCAGTACCCGCGATCTATGCAAAGCCATACCCACTTATGAAGGTGTACAGAAACAAGCTGCTTCCAGACATCTCACCCGTAGGGTTATATTTACCAACCTTCTATGCCAATATCTCAGGGAACTTTACTACACTGATCAAGAACGATGGCGGTATTTTTAATGTGAGTTTTATGGTTGACGGAATCAAGATTGAAACAGCAAGGGTTGAAGAGTTCAACACAAGCGCGGCAACTCCTGTAAACTTTGTATGGCGGCCTGAAAAGACGGGGGTATATAATATTACAATAATTGCAGATTCAAATGCCGCGATTAATGAGGAAGATGAGGATAATAACAGTATAAGCAGGATAATCTCTGTTGGTCTCCCGGATCTATCAATAGAGGCGGAACTTCCGGTATTCTATGTCAACGTTACAAACAGGGTCGATCTTGAAGTTTACGGATATGGCGAAAAATTCAATACATCACTTAATATAAATGGCACGGTGGTAGACAAAGAGGAAAATGTCACTGTATACGGCTACAACGAGACAACCCTTTTCTGGAAACCAAACCATACTGGAAACTACACACTTACACTCATTGTTGACACAGAAGACGATGTTTTGGAGTCTAACGATGAGAATAACACCATAGAGCAGAATGTAACAGTAATACGCCCGGACTTGTACCCGGTAAATATCTCATTTCCCGGTTATCTCTATACCTATACAGATAATGTCATAAATGTCACCATAAACGGCTCCGCAGAAGAGTTCAACGCAACCTTATGGGTAAACGAAAGCTTTGTTGAGCGGATAACAAATATCAGGTCATACACTTCTACAAATATCTCATTTACATGGAATCCCAAGGATATAGGAGCCTACAACCTGACTGTGGTCATAGATTCTGATGCTGCCATAAATGAGACGAACGAAACCAACAATAACATCTCCTGTGTTGTAACCGTGGAGCACCGAGAAGCACCATGCATAGAACTCTTATCTCCAGGAGGTGGAGAATGCTGGGCGGGCAAGCATGAAATACTATGGACTGCCAGCGATCCAAACGGCGAGGTGTTGACAATTAACATCAGCTATAGCCCGGATGCCGGAGATTTATGGTGCCCGATTGCATACAATCTTCCAAATACGGGCTCCTCGCTATGGAACACCGCAAGTGTGCCGGATGGATACAATTACATGGTTAAGGTAGAAGCATTCGATGGCAACCTCACGACCTCAGACCAATCGAAGGATGTATTCGCGATCTACAACAAGAAATCGCATGAAGAAGCACCGGGGTTCCATTATAATGCGGGATTCTCCTTATCCGATGCCCCAAATACAAATGCCACTCTCTGGATAAAAGAGGTCAACGCAGATAGCTCATCCTCTCTCGTTGCTGCTGAGCGTAAGATATTTGTTTATTGCCGTGATGGTTTTGTAAGAGCGCTTGATGAACTCACGGGTAATGTATTGTGGACTTCTGACCCATTAGAAAAGCCGGCATTAGGCTCGTGGGCGACTGCGGCATACCATGACGGTTCGGTATTCGTTGCATCCGGGACGAAAGTATATTGCCTTGATGCTAATGATGGTTCGAAATCCTGGAGCTTCACATTTCCCGATGGTGGTCAGAGTGTAAACGGTGGTCCCTGTGTAGCATACGGTAGGGTATATGTAGGATCATGGGGTGGGGGACACTATTACTGTCTAGATGCGGAATCAGGCGACGAGTTATGGGCTTTTGCATTATATGATGATACATATGGCGTACAGAATCCTATAATACATCAGGCTCAGTCAACACCTGTTGCATACGCCGGTAAGGTATATTTCGGTGATTTTATTTATGCACCTACCTCTCTGATATATGCGGTGGATGCATACACAGGCGAAGAAACCTGGAACCAGACTGTGGAGTATAGTGCTTGCGGATCGCTCACGGTCGCACACGGCAGGGTATATCTTATGACCTATAATTTCGGTGGTGATGGTGGATTCTATGCGCTGAATCTAAAAGACGGAGAGATCGTGTGGAAGAAATGGATTGCTCGATCTGATTCCACACCTGCACATGCATACGGGAATATATATGTCTGCGGAGGATGCCCCGGATATCAAGCATCTCGGATGTACTGTTTGAGCGATGCCAATAAGGGAGCAGAAGTCTGGAGTGTGCCAGACCTTGGGGTATGGACATACTCGCCGGTGGTAGCAGACGAGAAGGTATTTGTTGGAACTGCTGAGTTTTCGGATGGTATATATGCGCTCAACGCATACACAGGAGAAGAGATATGGCATTCAAATCTGGGCGGTGGATCCCCTGCTATCTTGCATGGAAAACTGTATAGCGTAGATGAAGATGGGAAAGTGGTTTGTTTTGGCAATAAGGAAAAAATAGACCTTACGGTAATATCTCTTGAAGTTCCGAAACAGGTCTATGAGAAGCAGAATTATACTTTGAATATGACGATGTCGAATCTAGGACCAGATAATGCTTCGGCGTTTAATGTCTCTTTTAGAGTTAATGGGGCGGTTATAGATGAAAAGCGAATTGATGGGCTTGAGGGGAATAGCACAACCGTTACAACTTTCATATGGATACCGGAAAAGGCGGAAAAGAACTGTACACTTGTGGTTGAGGCAGATTGCCGTAACGAAATTGTGGAGACAAATCCGCTCAATAATACGCTGAGGGAAACCGCGGATGTGCTTGAAGGTCCGGATATAGTGGTATTGAGTGTCGGATGCCCCGCTGAGGTCTGGATGGGGGATATTCCTGTTGAACCCGCTATCGAAGCGTTCCATCTTGAAGGGGCTGAGATAGAGGTGGAACTCAGAATTGGTGGAGCAACAGTGGGTAGAAAAAGTGCAGTAGTTAGTGGAGAACGGCTTTCTGTAAACTTCATATGGTCCCCCTCACAACCAGGCACTTATAATCTGACTATCTTTGCCGATCCGGATACTGATATATATGAAGTTATTGATGCAAATAATGATAAAATGAAGGTGGTGCAGGTAAAAGAGAAAGAAGAAGAAGATGGACTTTTCGGCTCAGGTTCTGGTGGTGGTGGCGGAAGCGGTACTGGTACTAAAAGAGGGAGTGGTGTTGGTAGCGGCATCGTCGGTCGAGGGGCTGAAGAAGCGGGTGGCATGCAAGTTCCAGTAAATACGAGCAGTTCCGCAGGTGAAACAAAGAACAAATTTTCAGGCTATCCTTTTGGAAACGCCACTTCTGGTGAGTCCGGTGGTGGGGGAACGCTACCGATATTATTAATTTTCTTAGTTCTGATCGCCATTGCACTCTTTTATTTCGGCTACTACAAGGAGAAAAGGGGTTATAGGAGGAGATAGCAGCGTGAACCTATCGAGCATCCTGCAGTCTGCAATATATCAGATCTCAACCTCATTACTGTATCCGGTAATCATCATATTGCTTGGCATGACTGCATTTATTGTTGTGGATATTGGCATGTTCTCGTTTGAGTGGCTTGCAAGAGCTGGCAGATTAAAGGGTGGTGCAAAGTCAAATGACCTTGAGAAGGGTGTACTCGAGGCAAAGGCGCTAATAGATGAAGGTAGCATTGAAGAGGGAGTCACCGTACTTGAGAATGTCACCACAAAACGATTTGTATATCTATTTTTAGACGGTATTTTAGCGCTTAAAGAGACACAACCGGATTGTCCTGATATGTTTGCAATCAACGTTGAGAAGTTATTGCAGAAATGCGATTCATTCATCTCAAAGCGGCTTGAACGAACGAAGGTGATGGTTAGACTGGGTCCAATGCTGGGACTTATGGGAACGCTGATACCCATGGGTCCGGCACTGCTTGCACTTACGAGTGGCGATGTGGATACGCTTGCAAATAATTTGATCATCGCGTTTGGTACCACGGTTGTGGGATTGCTCGTTGGTAGCGTTTCATATATCCTCTATACAGTCAGAAGACGCTGGTATGAGGATGATATGAATGATA
This sequence comes from Candidatus Methanophaga sp. GoMg3.2, assembly GCA_013180565.1. The sequence continues at coordinate 6,173 of QBUN01000308.1, forward strand.
TAACCTACATTTGTGAAGTGCTCTTTGGGGGTGAGTAATAAAACCACGGGATCTGTGTAATCTTGTAGGTATAAGAGGCAGAAGAAAATGAGATATATGAATAGAAAAGCTAAAAAGAGAGATGAAGAAGACGAAGATCCGCTATCAGGTGTTGCAAATCTCTTCGACGTGGCAATGGTATTTGCACTTGGATTGATGGTGATGCTGCTATTGTATCTCAGCATGCCCGAAGTTTTAACACAATCCGATATGACAATCATTAAAAATCCGGGACAGCAGAACATGGAAGTAATCGTGAAACAGGGCGAGCGAATAGAAAAGTTGGATATGAATAACGAGACGGTGCAAATGGCGATTATCGGGGAAGTAGGAACAATATATAGAACAGAAGGTGGTGGAATGATATATGTGCCGACAAAGATGACGGAGGGTGTGAAATGAAGAACAGGATTGCTGTAATTGCAGTGCTAACAATCCTTTTAGCTGCTGCAGCTTCTTTATCATTATTACAACTGCCAGTAAGAGCAGAAACATACGCGCTCACGGTAAACGATGACTTCGGAAGGAATATAACGCTCAAGGAGTTCACGACAAGGATTATCTCTTTATCGCCCACCAGTACGGAAATCCTGTTCGCTATTGGTGCTGGAGATAGGGTTGTAGGCGTGACCGAGTACTGTAACTATCCGGAAGAAGCGGAAGAGCGGGGAAAGATAGGTGGTGTTTCTACGGTAAGCATAGAGAAAGTAGTATCGTTGGAGCCTGATCTTGTTTTTGGCGATAAGTTGAACGGAAAAGGTACATTTGAAAGGTTAGAAGAGCTTGATATACCAGTCGTAGGACTAAATCCGGTGAACATCAGTGGAATATTGGACGACATAATGCTGGTGGGGCGATTAACGGGAGAAGAGAAGAATGCCTCTTCTTTAGTCTGCGATATGGAAAGGAGATTAGAAACGATAAAAAATAGAACGATGGATGTAAGTAGACCAAAAGTTGCTCATATTACCTGGCATAGTCCTATCTGGGTTGCAGGCAGTGGCACAGTGCAAAACGAGTTAATTGAGATAGCAGGAGGAGAGAATGTCTTTTCTGACTTAAAAGATTGGGATACAGTAAGTCTGGAGGAATTTATAGACCGGAATCCCGATGTGATAATTGTTTCTGTGGGACATGGAGTAGCGGGAATGAAACCATATGAATATATACTAAATGAGGAAAGGCTAAAGATAGTAGCAGGTGTGGAAAAAGGAAGAGTTTACACCATAAATGCGGACATCGCTTCTAGATCAGGTCCAAGGATAGTAGATGCGACAGAAACCGTTTATGGGTATCTAAGGGGCCACCGGAAAATAAATTCTAATTTTTAGTTTTTTGTGGTTTGATAGTGTAGTTTCCGTTTTCAACT
>QBUN01000307.1 GCA_013180565.1 Candidatus Methanophaga sp. GoMg3.2
CTATCAAATCCTCGTAAAAATCATACAGTCCATCTCCATCAGTATCTCTATTTGTAGCTGATGCAATAGTAGATGATGCAACAGTCAATACTAATGCTACTATCAAAACAACTACAAAAGCTTGTTTCATTTTCTTCCCCCTCATAACACATTATTCTCTCCTTTTATATAAAAAGATGTGTAATGCATGCATAGGCGGATTTTCCAAAAGAGTAGATTCAACTATATTTAAATAATCGTAACTCCAATATTCATTTCACGTTAGAAGAAACGTTGCGAGACGATTTTGAGAAATAGACTTGTTGCGATATAAAATCCTATGAAATGCTGCCTTCTAAAGCATCCATTGCTCCGCGCATATTGCTCCTTTTTACGGATATTCGTTCTCCGGGCTTTTCCAAATTATTCCGCAACAAGTCTAATATATGAAAAACTATAATTCCCTCCCGTGGAAATCCGTGCAATCTCGTGGTTTGCTATACGCGCTTATCACCAGTCATATTCAAAGCGGTATTCCAAGCTTTCTACAGTATTACCGCTCTGATCTGTGCTATTTATTCACAACGAAATAATAGGTGGTGTCCGGCGATAATCCGGTTAGTGTTATCTCATGCTCCTTGACAAATAGCTCATCTATGCTTAGCTCAGTAGACGCCGCTGAGTTCACACCGTATTTCAGCACGCTATCTGCGAACTCATCTGTTACACATGTTATCTTCGCTGAGTTGTTCACTAAGTTTATTACGGTTATATCACCATGAACTCTTTTGGATAGATTAGCTCTTCGCAATGGTTGGTGTTTGCAGATACAAATATCAATCTGCTTGGTACAACTGCGTGCGAAATATTAGCGAGTGCCGCAGGGATGTTATCCAAATCAGCGCAATAAACGGTATTTGCGTGTTCTGCTGTTATTCGCGGTGTTACATTGTCCTTTGTATTGATTAGCTTCGGGGAATAATCTGATGTGACATTCCAAATGGTATGTGCATCCTCGATTACTATCTGTGACGCACTTGCCGCCGTTAGCGGGATACAGAGTACTGAAGCTAGGATTAGGCTTTTGCTTTAATCTTCCCTTTTTCCGTTATTATCTCTATTCTCATTTCTGTCTGTTCCCGTGCTATTTTATCAGCATCGTAGAACATTATTTCATGTTGTATCTTTTTAAGTAAGTGCCATAACAATGAGAGATTCTGTATTCAGCGTATATAGCGTTGTTTTTTTTAGGATGAAACATCCATTAGTAAAGATGAACTTCCAATTTGGCAATCTTTGATATTTCCCCGAAGTCCCCATCTCTCGTTGCTATTTTATCCGCACCATTTGCAATAGCGATACCTGCTATGAGAACATCAAGAGCATTAACTGCTTTCCCCGAGCTCAAAAGCTTTGCCATTATTTCGCTTGACTTATCCGCTGCATTCAAATCATAATCCAAAATCCTGATCCTTGAGAAGAAACTCCTGAAAAATTTACCCTCCTTCTTTGCGTTCCTATGCTTTATTCCAGAGAAAACTTCATGATAGGTGATAGCGGTGGTTGCAACGTCAGTTCTTATAATCGCCTGCGTTCCCTCTTCTCCCTTGAAAAAATCAATTAAAAAGCTTGTATCTAGAATGATCATATCCTAAACCGCGATGATGCTCTTATTCTCCTGGTATCCTCTTCTAATCCACTCAATACTTCGTCATCCTTCAAAACACCGAAAAAATCCACTAAGTTCGCTTCCCTTTTTTTAGTTATCAGCTTTTCTACTACATCACAAAAACTCTCATCTTCTCTTTTCATGCTCTTTAGATTTTCATATACATCTTCCCTCATTGAAATTGTTTTTGTTCCCATGCTATCATGTTACCACTTCTGAATATAAATAGTAAGCCTGAATCTTTTGTAAAAATCAAAGCACCATAATTTTAAAACAAATTAAATATTATAATGGAAACTATTATTCCTTCCCGTGGAAATCCATGTAATCTCGTGGTGTGCCATAAGCGCTTATCACCACACGTATTTGAAGCTGTATTCCGAGCTCTCGGCAGAATTACCGCTCTGATCCGTACTATTCACAACGAAATAATAGGTTGTGTCCGATGATAAACCGGTTAGCGTTATCTCATGGTCCTTGACAAACAGCACATCTATGCGTGTCTCAGGATACGCCGTTGAGTTCATACCGTATTTCAGCACGCTATCTGCGAACTCATCTGTTTTCCAGGTTACCTTCGCTGAGTTGTTCGCCAGGGTTATTACGGATATATCGGTAATCACCGGCGGTATCGTATCATTCATGAACTCTTTTGGGTAGATTAGTTCTTCGCAATGGTTGGTGTTTGCAGATACAAATATCAATCTGCTTGGTACAACTGCGTGCGAAATATTAGCAAGTGCCGCAGGGATGTTATCCAGATCAGCGCAATAAACGGTATTTGCGTATTCTGCGGTTATTCGCGCCGTTACAAAATTCGTTACAGTGGTCAATCCTGTCAAAATTGCCAGAACGTTATGGTGGTTTACTATTTGCGAACAGGATGAAAATGTGGGGTACGATGGCTGAAAAATTAAAAAATCGCTGACTTTTTCGATTGTGCCTATAATAGCATCCTTCACTTCAAAAGCAACCTAAACCATCCCGATTTTTGTCTTTATCGCTTCTACCTCATGTTCGATCCTTGTAAACTTCTCTTCCATATACGACCTCAAGTCATCTCTTAGCGCACTTATTTCCGTTACTATTTCTTCTTTACTTCGGTCTATCCGTTCCGATACGCCCCCTATCGCATCGATGGTCTCATCCTGCTTCCCCAGCATCATATCCTGCTTCCCCAGCATCTTTTTACCTATCTCTACCGATTCTTCTCCGAGTTCGACAGACCTCTCTGCTACTTTTAAAGTACTTTCGCCCAGCTCTACGGACCTATAAAGCAATTTACCTGCGGTATCTAAACGTTCTACTATCTCCTCGCCCCACTCGCCCCTCTTTATCTCGAAGTATTCGAATTCACCTCTGAAATCATCAAAATTGACTTCTACGCTTTCTACATCTATCGGGAACTTAATTATCTTTATCCTCTTGATAAACAGGTCTATATGCTCATCTTCGCCCTCTGCTACTATTCTAACATCATAAGGTTTAACATTCTCTACAAAGCCCGTTACATTCAGCTTACGAGCTGTCTCCTCCACCTCATCCCGATAACCCACCTTTTGCACTCTCCCTTTCGCTGTGATCGCCACTCTTTTCATCCTAACAATAAGTAAGAACCTTACTATAAAAAACCTTTATTTATGGCATACGAGAAATTGTGAAGTTTCAGGTCAACCTGTAGGCATAAATCTCGTGCTCTTTTACAACTGCAACATGTCTGTGGACACTGCAATTAGATACGTGTAGAAAACAAGGTATCAGTTTCTTTGTGTTGAGTCCTACTATTATTTCGCTTACTATTCATAAGACATTTCTTATTCATAAACTTACCTCCCTTTCACTCCACTCGAAGAACATTCCAAGCGTGTTCTCAGATCTCATTTTCCCGATAAAGGCATCATTCGGAGTGTCAAAGTATTCCAGGTCAAGTGCCCCATGTATACGGTTATTATACCACTCTGCAAACGCATAAGCAGTATCAAACCTCCACCTATGTCTTCTGTACTCCTAAAACCACCGCTCGATCTTACCGTTCGTTTGCGGATTATTCCGCTTCTCCTCCTCGCTAAGATGTGTTTTTGGTCTTCTTTTCTTATCAAGCATAGGATATTCCCCTGTTTCCCTATAATACTTCACCAATTGCTGTATTCTTCTCCTAGAGACACCATATATCGTTGCAACCACCTCTGTGCTTTCACCTTTGTTTATTACCTGCTTAACTGCCCATTTGATCTTTTTGTCTGTTAGCTTCACCATAAGATGAGGTGAAGCTTCTTGACGAAATAATTTCGGGACTCTACATCATAGCAGTTGGGATAGTGTTTATAGACATGTTTGCAAAGATGAAATCAATAATGTCCTTGGTTTATGGCAAGTTTAATTCCTAGGGGTCATCGGCAGAAGTATTGACACAGGTAACTATTGCCTTTGAAATAGGTTATATAGAAGAAATATATCTTTTTTATCTATCAAACTAAAATTTTAAATGGCGGGGGTAGTAGAAAGCGATGAAGAAGATGATACTGCGGCTGGTATTGAGCACTTTGGTGTTGATTGCAATTTTAGTGATGCCCGCTTCAGTCCTTGCGGTTACTGATAGAGACGTTTCAAACGGTACAGATGAAACAGTAAGCGCACTGGGCTGCGATGCTTATATTAAAATAGACGACCCATGCTGTAATGGGTACTGTGTATATGTAGATGGTGCATATAAACTCACAGAAGGAGGGAGCGGAAATCCCGATGGTTTCTGTGCTTTTTATGTGTGTGCTGGAACACATACCATAAAGATAACCAAGAACGGTCGCTCCGCATCCATTACTAAGTGTTTCCAATCGGGTTCTACTTATAGCTGGGTCAGCATGCCCTATTGCTGGTGTGATTATCATCATGAGCCTATACCGGATCACTGTCAGGTATATATTGAAGTACAGGACCCTTGCTGTAAAGGGTATTGCGTATATGTAGATGGCACGTATATACTTACAGAGGGTGCGAGCGGAAATCCAGATGGGTACTGCGCGTTTTATGTTAGTGCAGGTACACATAAATTCGAATTACGTATGAATGGATATTCCACATCTAAAAGCTGGTATTGTCATTGTGGTACCGATTATATCTGGGTCAGTATGCCCTGTGGTTGGTGTGCTAACGGTAACTGTCAGGTATATGTACAAGTAGATGACAATACTTGTGTTGGATACTATGTATACGTAGATGGCGCATATATACTCACAGAGGGTGAGAGCGGAAATCCAGATGGATACTGCGCGTTTTATGTTAGTGAAGGTACACATAAATTCGAATTACGAAAGACTGGCTATTCCACATCTAAAAGCTGGTATTGTCAATGTGGTACCGTTTATAGGTGGGTCAGCATGCCTGACTACTGGTGCGGAGATGCATATGAACATCCGCCTCCAGTTATACCTGCTCCTCAAGTAGCCAAACCTGTCCTTACTTCTCCTTTGAAAATAAGTCCAGAAAAAGACAAATATTATGTTGGAGATACTATTAGAGCTGAATTTACCGTTAAGAATGTTGGAGGTGCTCCAATTACCTTAGACAAATTACTGGTAGGTGGGAGATTTAATGGTGGTAAGTTGCCAAATGGGCAATTTCCAGATTTTACCCCTCAATCTACTACACTTCCGCCAAATGGCCAATATAGATATACAGGCAGTTTAACACTAACTCAACCAGGCAATTATCACTTTTTTATTGCTTACTATATAGAGAACCCTACTTCCGAAGAGAAGAAATTGTTGGATGAGAACAATTGGAATACCTGTGTTGATTTAGGGGATGGGTTGACTGATGCTGACCGTGATCAAAGTACAAAGGTTGGTTCCGCCAAATCTGATGGAGACGTGCCGTTCTTTAGCCAGAGAGATTCTAAGTGGAATGATCAGAAATTGGGTAAATCCAAATGGACCATTGGTGATTCTGGGTGTGCACTTACATCAGCAGCTATGGTTTCCAAATATTTTGGATGGGACATTGATCCCCTCAGACTTGATGCTGCTCTTACCGAAATTGATGGTATCGCACCAAACGGAAACCTGGATTGGCCCAAAGTGGAAGAAGCTTCTGGAGGTTATGTTAACTGGAGAGGCAAGAAGACACATCAAAAAAGGAGCAATATTGACCAAGAATTAAGCCAGAATAACCCATGCATTATCAATGCACATTTTACAGATGCAAAAGGTAAGGATAACCTTCATTATGTAGTAATCCGAGAGAAAGTTGGAAGTGAATATCAGTTTTGGGATCCTGCCGACGACGACGAGATAGATAGAATATGGCCTAAGGGTGCTCGAAAAAGAACATACACTTGGGGCAAGACTTGGGGCAAGACGATTGACCCGCGGATTTATCTTTATAATGAAAGCTCTCGTCCTTCAGAGAAGAATCAGATTTCGGTGAAAGATAAACCACCTTATTTCTACAAGTGGAGCAATTCTGGACATTTAGACTATTGGTTGAAGAAAAACTGTGAGGGTCATACCTATTATGAGACCTATGTTGGTGGTATGTCCGAGGAGGACGGTAGTACTTTAGAGCCAGATTGTTGGATGGAATTTACACCCTATCTTCAATCCGCCGGCAAGTATGATATTTATGTTGGCATCTGTGCAGATTCAACTAGATCCACTAAGGTGAATTATACTGTCTATCCTAATGGTATAGATGGAAGTTCGAAAACAGTTTCCGTTAACCAGTATAGTGATAAGGAATCTTGGAAAGAGATAAAGTTAGGTGATGGTACATGGGATCTTAGTGGATGTGGAAAAACCCACGTTAAGATAACTGATGCTACTGGAGAGGCCTGTGACGGAAAGAAAACATTATGTGTTGGCACTATAAATTTTACAAAAGTAACAATTGATGATACCTTAAACATTCTTACGCCAACCCAAACAGCCTATTAAAATGTAGGCGCACATGATAATCCAATCAAAACCAGTATGGAAGTAGAAATAAAAACTTCTACTGATGCATTTGCTCTCGGATTGACAAATAGAGATGACTACACAGTGAAAATCGGAGACAAAACTGCCGATGTTTGTACTGTAGTTGAAAAATCAGACCGATATGTACTAGAACTAATGCCGCCTAAACAAGCAGGAGACGGAAAGTATAATCTTCATGTAGAGTTAGGATCGCTTTCAGATGTTGAGAACGGTGCTATCAACTACGGCACTAAAGGTTTAGACGTCACTCTGATTATCGACAGCTCCGGAAGCATGCGCAGCAACGATCCGGAAGGCTACCGAAAAACAGCAGCTAAATACTTCGTGGATTTAGCGAATACCGGAGACAAAATATGCGTGGCTGACTTTGGACACAACGATTGCGACAGTAGACTTTTACTGCCACTATTAGAGATCACAGATGAGAGCAGCAAAGATACAGTAAAAACAGCAATTGATCCATGCCGTCAAGATAGGCTTGGATTTTTTAGCATACGCAAACCGCCCCCATATCCTCCTCCACGCCTAGTATAGATTGAAGAGTATCGACCAATTCATCGGACGATTTAGCCGATTCTAAAACGTCTATAAAATCTTCCAGAATGCCCATCCTTTTTTCATCAGCAATAGGTATTTCGGGACCAGTTCTAGATTTGCGATATTCTTTTCGTAGTTTTGGAAGATCCTTTATAAACGGACTCAAGGAATAACCAAGGTCGTTCACATCATGTAATATTTCTTTCTGATACGTCGGGTTCCATAAGTTTGAGAGGATTGCTAACAGGTCTCCAAATTGTTCCATCTCACTATTCGTTTCCGACCTGCCAGTACGCTCTCGTATCGCCTTTCTTATTCTGCGATGGCTACTCTCTAACCCGTTATTATGGCGCCGGAACGCGACTTTTTTACCATTAAAGATAGGATAAGGGACAAATAGCTCTTTCCAATGG
>QBUN01000306.1 GCA_013180565.1 Candidatus Methanophaga sp. GoMg3.2
GTTCCTTCAGCCCTTTCACATTCGGCTTGTTATAATAAGGCGTGATCACGAGGCAAGCGTCAGCGCCCACATCCTCTGCATATTTCGTTAGTACTATCGCCTCCTTTGTGTTATTCGAGCCAGACCCTGCTATCACAGGTACCGTCGAGCAGTCCACTACCACCTCTACCAAACGCTTATGCTCATCATGAGAAAGTGTCGCGGATTCACCGGTCGTACCACACGGTACTATCCCGGCTACACCACCTTCTATTGCGTATTCCACAAGCCGCCTTAAACCGTCCTCATCCACTTCGTCATCCTTTGTGAACGGCGTTATAAGCGCCGGATATACACCTTCTATTTTCACTGCTTCGACTCTCTCCTCTTCTTGTGTGTTATGTATCCCGCTATTCTATTCTGTACCCCTTTGCCCTTTACGTTTGTATACTCCTTCACTATCTTCTTATTCATGTCAAAGTCATCAGAGACGTCCGGGACGTCCCTCAGTAATTGTTTCCCTAATCTCTTTACATATGTAGGTTTAACTGCGCCCACTGTTAATCCCCCTCTCCTTTTTCACTTTCTTCACTTATATCCTCTATCTCTTCACCCTTATCTCTCACATCGCTCACACCGATCATCAGAAATACCGCACCGACTAAGAGCACAATGATTGGAATAGCACCTAATATAAGTATTATCAGCGCATTTCTAAAGTATGGAATAACTAATATACCTATTCCCACTATTACTAATACTACCCCTGCCAATATCTCTCCAAATCCTTTCATTTTTTCATTCGCACCTCCTCCCTATTTCCGCATAATGAATTCGGCAATTTCCGGCTTATACCGCCATTCCTCTGGTAAGACCTTCTCCCTTCGGTAATACTTCACAAGCCGTCTTATCTTCGATTCGGTTAAGTGCAACGATCTTTTATTATGCACATCTTTCTTATTCACCTCTACATGCTTTCGTACCCGAAGCGCTTTTCGCATCAAATTCAGTAGGTCTTCCGGTATCTCACCCGCGATATTCTTACCCTTTAGTATCGCCGTTATTTTCTCCCCTGTAACCAGTACAACACTCGGCACACCGTAGCTATCCCTTAGTACTGTTCCTATTTCACTTGTTGTAACCCCTCGCTCATATAGCTCAACTACCTTTCTCTCTACTTCTTCTGCGGTCATCTCTACCCATTCGGGCACTGTTTCCATAAGCCTGAAGCTAAACGGCCTCGTCGAGCCTGATCTTCCACGCCTCCTTGCATACATTCTTGCCATTATCTTCGTTCACCTAAAGCCTTCTATTCTATTTGCCTTTGCCTGATTATCTTATCGTCACTTGGTATATAAATATTTTATGATGTTCTTTGCCATCAACTTGATAAGGCAGGGATTCTTTAAAAATTCATGAAATACAATAGAGGGGTAGTCAATATCACCCTTCTCTTGTATCTGTTGCAGTAGCGCCTCCTGTGACAACGTCTGTAAAATCGTATCGAAGTCCTTGTCGCTAAGTATACACCTTAACCGGTGAACCTTCACCCCAAACGCAATTTCCTTGCCTATTTCCTTTTGCCATCGTCTTTCGTACGCAGTCAACATCTTCAGATCCCCTGTCAAGGACGCTTTTGCCGCTATCTCTCCGGCCATCTTACCACATTTCATACCGTAATACACGCCGCCGCCAGTGACTGGTTTGACCTGAGCCGCAGCATCACCAACCAATAATATCCCTTTATCCACCCGTACAGTTTGTCCTCGCTTTCGGACTCCAACCGGGATAGTCCCCGCGGTAAATTTTGAACTGGCGCCTTTGTATCGCTTCGCTATGATGGGGTGCTCAGCCAAATTCCTTTTTAAGTATAGCAAAGGGTTTGACTGTGCTGAAAACCGCTTGTCTATGCATAGCCCAATACGAGCGATGTTTTCCGCTCCAAGCGGAATAGCCCAAGCGAAAAAGCCCGGGGCAATAGTGTTACCCACGAAGATCTCTGCAAAATCTGCAAAAGCATCTTCGGTTTTATATACCCCTTCTACTTGCACGCAGTTCAGAAAGCTTTTTGCGACACGAAGCCCGGCCATTTTAGCCACTTTGCTCTTCACACCATCGGCGCCAATAACTACTCTTGCGCTTATTTCTTCTTTACCGTTCGCCGTGCTTATCCGTAGCTTTGTCTCTCCTGCCCCCTTCGTCACACTTTTAACCCTACGCCTCAAAATAATCTCAGCACCTTCTTTCTGCGCCTCTTGTGCCAGTACATTATCAAAAATATCGCGCCTAATAGCAAAAGCGTTCTTATCCGGTGATTCTATCATTAATTCCTGGGACGGCGAACGAACAATAGCGCCTTTTATTTCGCAGTTTATGAATGATTTATCCTTTGTTTCGCTCTCTTCTATTGCTCTTTTACTTATAAGTCCTGCACATTGAACGGGCTTACCTATTTCCGTATCCGCCTCAATAATAAGTGTAGAAGCCCCCGTCTTTGCTGCATATTTCGCAGCCATGCAGCCCGCAGGCCCACCACCTACCACAACAACATCGTATTCGAGCATAGTTAATAGACATAACAAATCCTTTTTATTTGGTAATGTTAATAAGAGTTATAGAGTAGAAGATAGTTAAGGATGGATGATGAGAATGAAAGCTAAGATGTCTAAGCAACCGAGGAAACAAAGGAAAGCAAGATATAATGCACCTTTGCATATACGACATAAGTACATGAGTGCAGCTCTTTCACAGGATCTGCGAGGTAAATATGGGAAAAGGAGTTTCCCGCTGAGGAAAGGCGATACGGTACTGGTAATGCGGGGCGATAGCAGAGGTAAAGAAGGCAAAGTGAGAACAGTAGACCTGAAGCGGGAGAGTATAACGGTGGAAGGCGTTGTTATTTCAAGGTCAGATTTATCCGAAGTGCCTCGACCAATGCATCCCTCGAATGTTATGATAACAAAGATAGAACTGAAGGATAAGCAAAGAGGAAGTGCATTGAGTAGGTAGTGGGCTGAATACAGTTAGAGGTTTTTATATTTTAGTATTAACCTATACTATATATGCACGCTTAGCCCAGTTACTTCCTTATGTAGCGCAGCCACCCGCTTTATAGAGGGATGATTTACGCCTAATTTCGCCTTCAAATGTGCTATTTCGTGTTCTATGCTCGTTCTCCTTATCCCGTCAATCAGGTTATCAGCATGCGTAACTATCTTCTCTTCCATTGTTCTTGGCATGAAATCTACATCTTGGGGCAGCCCCTGTTCTTTTGCTTCGTCTGCGGTTATTCCAGCGCCCACATGCCGCTGTATTATTCTCACCACTCGCCCATCCAGCTTTAACGCTTTCGCTACTTCGCCACCAACAAAACCATGGTCTATACCATGTGTGCGACTCCGACCAATATCATGGAGCAAAGCCCCCCTAAAAATTAACTCTTCGTCTACACGACCATAATAATAACGACACGCGAACTCCAATGCGAGTTCGGAAACTGAAACACAATGTCCGATAACCCGCTCCTCACATCCGACATCACGCAGTAACTTTATGCACTCGTCTCTTATTACCCTCTTATCTTCTTCTTCCACTTCTCGATCTTAGCTATATCCGCCTCTAACTTTTTTATCAAATCGCCGTTATCAAAAAATTCGAAATGAGTGTTACATTCCTCGCACCAAAAATCCTTCTCTAATGCATCTTCAAACAAAACACGCAGACATTTACACTGGTAAAATACCCCGCCACGCTCGTATTCCAATTTAGTACATAATTCCGCCAACTTTACTTCCGCTTCTTCTTCCATTATCTTCGTAACATTGTCCTGATTAAAGCACCAGAGATAGGTGATCCAGCCGCTATTATCATCGCGTTCTGTCCGGTATTCCGCTATTCGGTTCTCATATAACCGGTACAGAACCTTTCTCACCGCAGTGAGCTTGGTGTCGCTCAGCTTTGCAATTTCCTCGTCTGTTATTTCAGCATCCGGAACATTCGCCATTATCTTCAGACCCTCATCCCCTACCATCTTCCGAAAATATTCCTTCACTAGGGGATTGTCTGAGTCCAACATTTTCTACACCAAATGATTATTATAAGCTTTTGTAAAGATAAACTTTTACCCGCTTTTCCAAGAAATTCGAAGACCGAAACGAATACGGCAAGTTTTAGGATGTAGCTGCTATTATCACCAAATAATCACTTTCCCCTAGCATCGCATCCGGCGCGAAATCAAGGATAAATCTACCATTTTGGTATAACGCAATCACCCTTTCATCCTCACTCAGCGACATATCAGACAACTTCATCTTCGCCTCCACTTTTATCTGTTTCAGGTCAAATCCTTCAACAGATGTCGTAGCATCCACAATGAAGTTCACAACCACTGGCTCTGTAACCGCATGAGCAAGTAAGCGGCCACTTATCTCGGCATAAGATATTATATGGTTTATTCCAGCCCCACGCATCATATCCACATGTTCCTGCGCCTCGCATGTCGCAATGATATTTATATTAGGATTCTGTTTCCGGACCGCGAGCGCAACCATTATTGTCTCAGAATCGTCCTCCAGAGGAATCATCAGCGTCTTCGCTTCTTTTATGTTGCATCTATTCAGAGTCTCACTCTTTGTCGGATCGCCACAAATATGGTGTATCTCTTCTGCATTCAGCGCGGCATGATCCAATTCACTACCCACCACTAAGAACTCCTCATCTGCATGCCTTAGCTCTTTTATCGCCTCTTCTGCTTTGGCATTCCAGCCCACAATAATCGTATGTCGCTTCATCTTCACCGCTCCGGACCCAAATAATACATCTATTTGATTCTTAGTAGAAAAAGCTATGAGCTGTTCGAGTACATACGCAATAGTACCTATACCACCTAATGCAACCAGTACAAATATGATCCGGCCACCCACTGTTATTGGTTTAATATCGCCATAGCCCACTGTCGTAATCGTCACGAGCACCCAGTAAAGAGCATCCCCCAGGTTTAATTCCTCAATACTGCCTCTTTCAAAATAGTAAAATGCTATGGTGCCGAATATGACCACACCAAAGAGCAGAGCTAGTATACGAATCTTTTCTATGTACTCTTCTAAGTTCTTAGCTTTTAACTTTTTTATCAGCCAAAGAAGCATTTTTTTAATACTCCCTAATTATCACAGGTCTATCAATAGTATTTATAAGATGTGTAGTCTCAATATCTTTTAGAAGCCAAGGTGGAAGCGCGAAGAGCGAAAAATGCGTCTCTTCACTGTATGTGTTTGTTTCAATATCCGCGATAACAGCCGCAATCTCAGTTTCAGTTAGTTGCAGTGGATCATAATGTTTGGATGCAATTGCAAAGCCCCATTGACCGAAACTGGGAATATACTGCGTGTAGAGCCGAACAATCGGAAATCGTGACTGCTGCAATGTGTTCGCAATTACCACATATCCGTCAGCGTCTAATGCCCAATCAGCCTGTGTTGCTTGCGTTGCCATTACACCCTCTTCGGCAAGCAAAGAATAAACGTCATTATAGAGCTCCAGCGAATAGAAAGTTGCGAGTAGATCATTATTAGGGTCTGGCAGGTCTAGAATAACGAGGTCGTACTTTTTACTGGCCCTTAGCGCTTCAACTATATATTTTCGCCCGTCCATCGCCACATACTTATATCTATGGTCTTGCCATGAATCATTATGTATGCTTACCAGGTATTGCTTAGCGAGTTCTATTACTTCCGGGTCTAAATCCACCTGTGTTATGTTCCCTATTTTATCATCCGGGAACCTAGTTAATACCTCTAAGACGCCGAGGTCTCCACCGCCGATGATGAGAACATCAAGTTTATGTGCTGCGTTATTCAGTAAAGTGACTGCGGCAGGTAATACCAGCGCCTCCGAGTATGGCTCGTCATCAGCCTCGGAGATCTGCACTCGACCATCCAGGAACAGAACACGTCCAAGAACGTCATGGTCTATTACTGTTATCGACTGGTATCTGCTCTGTGTTCGCTCAAGGATGACCTGTCCACGATACAAATCGCCTACTGTTGTGTATTCCAATTGCTCTGCCTTGTAGTAGCCCATGGCAAAGAGCGAGAGAAAAAAAACCAGTACGATTATAATTGCGGAAAGAACCACCCGATTATTTCGTGGGCGTTCGGTTTGTGTCGTTGCAGGGATTTCAGAATGCCGAAAGAAGATCATGAACAGTGCTACACTCACGGCACCTATGGTATTCAAGATTCCTCCGGTGTGGGCTGTCGTTATAGAGCCGAATAGCGGGATCATTATGAACCCGGCGGAAATCGCCCCGATTATTCCGCCCAGGGTATCAACGAAATATGAATAGCCGGATACTTCGCCGATATTGCCTGTTTTTGTCTTTGATAATATGTTTATGGCTACCGGGAGTTCTCCACCCATCAACACAGCGGGGAGGAGCAAAATGCACGAACTATAAAATAGCAGGATATGCCATGATGTGGGTGTGAGCTTGATAAATTCAAAAGCGTATATTATTCCGTCTGTTAGCGTCCACGTATCGTAAAGTGCAAGTCGCCTCGTGGCGGGTACGATAATAAGAGCAATAAGGGCAATGAGCATTTCTAATACGAATAGCAGAAGGAAAGGATTCTTCGTTCTATCCGAGAGTTTACCGATGATGAGGCTTCCAATAGCGAGACCGCCCATTATAGAAGCTAAAACGATCGAGCCGGAATAAAAAGAAGAGCCGAGAAGTAATGTAAATTCCCTTAAGAGGACGACTTCATAGATCATCGCTGCTGCCCCCGTAGAAAGCAGAGTTATTGTGATGACAATGAATACAGCGGTGTGATGTCTATCTGCGGTCATAGCTTTATTTGCCGGATGATAATATCTAAGATATAGAAGAACAAGAATAAGATACATTGAAAATAATAGGTTATCCTATCCTTTTCTTTATCTACAAATAAGACAAGCTTGCACAGTAAGTACCATATCAAAAGCAGAGAGCTATAAGAGTTGGTTACTGTCTCGCCCAAGCGCAAGGTAATGATCAATTTCAATCCAGAAACGGTATCCACTGGTTACGACATTTCAGACAAACTCTATTTCGAGCCCCTAACTGTCGAGGACGTCTATATTGCCGCAGTAAGGAGCATATAGAGCTTGTCCTAGTACATACGGGAGATAGCGCATGCGTAATCCCACAGCGTAATAGTTCAAAAATCTGATCTGGCGCTAAAGCTGCACGAAGGTCGACCTAGTATAAAGGACATCTATAATGGTAGGATAGGATAGGATGTGATACAGATGATGATCGATACTATACGCCGACAGGAAGGAACGGTAATTATACCGATATCTATATCCATAAAGCCGCTATCCCGCATAAAATACCGTATAATACTACTACTGCGGCTGCTATGGCAACGGTTGCGGGAATAGAGACGGTGAAGTCAGGAGATGAGGGGGTAGATTTTATTCAGGATTATCATAATGGAAGTAATATGATATATTTAATTGAGTATTTTAAGTAGAATGGAAATTAGCCCCGA
>QBUN01000305.1 GCA_013180565.1 Candidatus Methanophaga sp. GoMg3.2
ATCTTAAAGATAAAAAAGTAAGGGAAGAGATAAAGAAAAAACTAAAAGAAGCATTTATTAAAAGATGGGAAGCGCAAGAAAAAAATAATCTCTATTAAAAATGAATTTGAAGATTTGGTGACCTGATACTGAAAAGGCTTTATGAGAAAAATTATTATTAACTCAGATTTAATAAGTTAGGGAATCTCGAATAAAAGTGCAACTTTCAGAATAAAAGTGCAAATGTGATTAAAGGTGCAAAGCCCAAGTGAGCGATACATTTTTATAGCGAGAGAATAGAAATAAGAATGAGAACTAAAATTTAGAGGTGAGACATAAAAATGCGGATCTTAACGATAATTGTGTTAATAGTGCTTGCGATGTTGATACTGCTTCCCATTCTCTCCGGAAATGCGCCACTTCCAGAGGATATATCCGCGGTAGAGATAGGGCACTTTGTCGGCGGTTTTGGGCGTTACTGGGTAGATGCGACAAAAGTCGTATTTTCTCATCAGTGATAAAGTGTAAGTAAGAGCGAGAAGTGCCAAAAGAGATTACAGTATATCCCATTAATCCCGCATTTATATTCAAAGTAATCCCAATGACAAAACAAAAATAGAAGTAGTGGTGCAGATAAAAAGAGCTAAACAACAAGCGGGATAAACGTGATATATATGATAGGGAATAATGTGGACACTGCCTTTTTCCATTCATGGTTTCGGAATTATGTAAAATCTTTCTACACAGAAGATCCAAAAACCCAGCAGAATATCAGACTTAAAGAAGAACATACGTTACGTGTTTGTAAGGAGATTCTTCAGTTAGGCAAAGCGCTGAATCTAAATAGAAATGCACTTCGTCTGGCTGAGACCATTGCATTATTTCACGATATAGGTCGTTTTGAACAAATCAAGATCTATGGCACTTTTGATGATCGAATGTCGGAAAACCATGCAACTCTTGGGCTAAAGGTCTTAAAAGCGACAAACATATTAAGCAGACTAACAAAAACGGAACAAACCATCGTTTATACGGCCATAGGATATCACAATGTACGTAAAGTTCCCGACAATGCTGATGAAATCTCTGAACTGCATTCAAAATTAATACGTGATGCGGACAAATTGGATATATGGTACGTTGTGACAAATTATTATACGGAACGACATATGCATCGTAACCCCGCATTGGAACTCGAACTTCCAGATACACCCGAATATTCACTTTGCTTTATTGATGATATCCTTAACAACAGGGTTTCAAATTCTCATTATTTGAAAACATTTAATGATATGAAACTCCTGCAACTGGGCTGGATATTTGACATCAATTTTACACCGACATTCATTTATATTCAAGAAAGGCGGATTATTGAGAAAATCATTACCGCCCTGCCAGATACTGATGATATACGAAAAATTCACAACCATTTAAAAAAATATCTTGAGAAAAGAATATCAGAACTATAAAAATCGGGCGAAAAAGTGTAATTACAAAAACCTTTTTATACCGATTTTTTTTAGTATATGTAGTAATGGGGGGCGATAATGGATGAAAGTGAAGAAACGGGCCGAAAAAAAAGCAAGTGAAAGGGAAGTTTCTTCCGATGAGGTCACATTACTAAAAAGAGGTTCTTTTGCGGTTGCCGTGCTGATTTTGGTGTTCGCTGTTTTTGTTGCACCTCTCAGTGCTGTACCCACTACAACAGGGATTCCCATACTGGGGTCTATATCTGTCTCTTCTTCGCCATCGGGTGCAACGATACATTTAGATGGCTTTGTTGGGCAGTCGGTAACAACACCTTACACGTTTGCTAATTTACTCATTGGCACTCATGCACTTGTCCTCACTCTTGATGGTTATGAGATTTGGTCAGCAAATGTGCACGTAACGGCTGGCGAGAGCTCGCCCGTACCTGCAATAATGACTCCGATTCCCACAACAGGGTCTATATCGGTCTCGTCTACACCATCAGGAGTAACGCTAGTTTTAGACGGTCTTGTTGACCAGTCGGTAACAACACCATACACGTTTGCTAATTTATCCATCGGCACACATACTCTTGAGCTCTCTCTTGATGGTTATGAGGGTTGGTCAACAAATGTGCAGGTATCGGCTGGTGGGATCTCGCCCGTACATGCAATAATGACCCCTATACCTACCCCACCACCAACAAAAGGGGCTATCTTCGTAAACTCTTCGCCGTCTGGTGCAACGATAGGATTAGATACCCCTGATGGTTCGTTTGATGGTCCGCCGGTAACAACACCACACACCTTCACTGAGATTTCACCCGGCAGTAGTACAATTACGCTCGCTCTTGATGGCTATGAGAGCGGGTCAACAAATGTATGGGTATCGGCTGGCGAGACTTCTCCCGTACACGTAACATTGACACCCTATCATGTAAAAATCAATGAGATAATGTACAATCTACCAGGCTCAGACAGAAATCGCGAGTGGATTGAGCTATTTAATGGTGCTCCGGAGGACATAAACCTAACCGGTTGGAAGCTTTTTGAATACTTTACTCGTGGTCAGGGTAGTATGGTTATCCCTGCTGGAGGGTATGCAATTGTCGCTGCGGATGCAGCTACGTTCTTAAATGAACATCCGGCGTGTAACTGTACGGTGATTGAAAGTGGATTCTGGCTAAGTAACACAGGGGACGCCATAACACTGAAAGATGCATCATCGGCCATTATTGATGAGGTGAACTACCGTCTGTCATGGGGTGCATCGGGAAATGGTAAAACGCTTGAACTAAATCTAACCGGGGAATGGGAAGAGAGTCTTGTAGACGGTGGGACACCTTGCAATCCGAATAGCGTGACAACATAAAGTGTGATCATACCAAACCAAATGAGAAATAAAATGGGCTGTAAATTATTGGCGCTTTCCATTTGTTTGGCGCTAATCGCAAGTGGTGTTGCAGTTGATGCGACTTTAGGTAATGACACATTAAATTCCGATACCATGTCGTCACACTCGATAATTCACGTGCCGGACGATTTTGCAAAGATTCAAGGGGCTGTGGACAATGCTATCGCAGGCGACACGATTATCGTGAGGGATGGAACGTATAACGAAAACGTGAAAGTAAACAAGCGTTTGACGATTCGATCCGATAACGGACCGGCGCATACAACTGTTGTAGCGGAGAAAGCAAACGCACATGTATTTGATGTGACTGCCGACTACGTGAGCATAAATGGATTCACAGTGAAAAACGCAATAGGAAGGAATGAAACAGGACTGTATATTTACGCAGGACTGTATATTCACGCAGATCACTGTAATATTACAGATAACAGGGCCGTGGGCAACGCTTATGGTTTCTTCTTGTCGGATTCGACAAAAAACACGATTAGAAACAACACAGCATCAGATAATTATGGCGAGGGCATCTACTTGAATTATTCTGATTCTAACACAATATCCAATAATGACGTAGTAAACTCAAATTACCGCAATGGCATTCGTTTGTGGCACTCGCATGATAATGCAGTATACAACAATGATGTTGCATTGAACAACCAATACGGCATCCGCTTAGATTACGCGCACGATAACATATTAGTGCAAAACAAAGCTCGCTCGAACAATCGCGATGGGTATTCCTTGGATTATTCTAATAACAATATCTTGATCAATAACATTGCAAATTTGAACAACGAGATCGGTATCAGCTTAATTCATTCAAACGAAAATACCCTGATAAACAACACCGCCAGTGCAAATAACGAGGTTGGTATCTCACTGGAAGCTTCGTGCAACAGCACTTTAAAAAACAACAGGATGGATGGGAATTATTACAACTTCGGTGTTACTGGTGATAACGTTTATCACCTCACACAAAGCATAGATGCTACTAACCTCGTAGATGGGAAATCCGTTTATTATTGGGTGGGTCAGCGAAATCGTGTGATACCGAACGATGCGGGCTTTGTATGTATCGTAAACTCCTTAAATATAACAGCGAGAGACTTAACGCTAACGAAAAATAGCGTTGGTGTTTTGCTTGTCTATTCGATGCTTTCGAGAATAGAGAATGTTAGCACATCAAACAACTACGATGGCATCGCCCTATCTGCTTCGTGTAACAATATCATAATCAACAACTCAAATACCAATAACAAAAGGGGCATCAGCCTGGGCGCTTCCAACTTCAACCTTTTAGCTATGAACAGAAACTTGAACAACCCTGACGGGGTAGTCTTGACTTCCTCGAACAACAATTTCTTGACCATGAACAACATATCGAACTGCGAAAATAGGGGTATTTTAGTTCGGAATTCACTTAATAATATCGTCTGTCTCAACAACTTCATAAACAATTTTGATAACGTTTGCACTCTTAGCTCAGCCACTACCTGGAATTCTCTTTCCGAAATAACCTATGTTTATAACAAAACGAGATATACAAACTACATGGGCAACTATTGGGCTGATTACATCAAGGAAATAGAGCGGGATACGGATGGCAATGGTATTGGCGATCATCCATATCACATAAGTATCGAAAATAAGGACATTTATCCATTGATGAAGCCTTTTGAAGATTACAGCTACGTCACGTAAGAGGATTCCCCCATGCCGCTCTCACAGCATCTATCGAAATATCCACCAATTCTGTGCCATTGTCGCTTATACTGACCCGCTTATCATTTGTCACCGTCCCTATTTCAATTATACAAACGTCATGTGTAGCCATCAACGCTTCAAACCTTCCTTCTTCTGCTCTCGGCACCTCCACCACCCACCTCGTGTTAGATTCCGAGAACAACTTGTAATCGCCCCTCAGTTCGGGATTAACAGCACCAATATCAATGTAAACGCCGCTATCGCCACCCATACTCATCTCGCATACTGCAACTGCGAGCCCACCTTCCGAAAGGTCATGACAGCTTGCTACTAACCCAGCCTTCATCGTGTCCAGTAACGCAACCATAGACCGCTTCAGCACTTTTGGGTCGGTCCTCGGCACCAATCCTCCTTCCACACCCCGCAACTTATAATACTCACTGCCACCCAATTCCTTCTTTGTGTCGCCAATAAGAAACAGTAAATTCCCCGCTTCCTTTAAATCCACAGTGACGCATTCCCTTATATCCTCACATATCCCTATGCCCAGAATAGCGGGTGTGGGCGGGATAGATTCATTCATAGCTGCGGACTCATTATATAAGCTCACATTACCACTCACAAACGGTACGCCAAGCGAAGAAGCCATGTGACCTAAACCGCGACAGCATTCATAGAAGTCCCCCATCCGATCCGGTTTCTCGGGATTACCGAAATTCAAGCAATCTGCAAATGACTGTGGCACTGCACCAACCGCAGTCAAATTCCTACATACTTCGTCTATCGCACTCGCAGCACCCCAGAACGGATTAATCTTACAATAGGAGGGATTTACATCAGAAGTAATAGCAAGTCCCATATAGGATTCTTCCAGTGGCTTTATCACCGCTGCATCGCCATGCGTCTCTTTCCCTATTATCCCCTGCATTGGCTTTATCACCGTAGACGCTCGCACTTCATGGTCATATTGTCTTATAACACCTTCGCGCGATGCGATATTAGGTGCGGCAAGCAACTGTTTTAAAGTGCCATTATAGTCTTCAGGCGCCCCCAGTAAAGGTTCCGCCTCATCACATGCCTTTATCTCCATTGTACGTTCATAAAGCGGACATGACACAAGGAAATCAGTATCCAGCTCGAATATATTCTCACCACGGTAATTAATCTTTAGTTTCTTTGGTGACGCATTCACTTCAGAAGAGCGGGTTTTGAATGTTTGTCCTAGAATCACTGCGTCCACATCCCATTTATTAAATATCGCCAGCAGCTCGCCCACCTTCGCTTCCAGTGTTCCGATTAAAAACCGTTCTTGAGATTCCGAAACCCAGATCTCCCATGCGCTTAGCCCTTCTTCCTTCAACTTCACCCTATCTAAATATATCTCTGCACCACACCCACCCGCATGGCACATCTCACTCACTGCGCATGATAACCCGCCGCCACCGAGATCCTTCATCCCGCTTATCAACTTCTTCTCATTCGATTCTAATATCGCATGCATTAGCGGCTCCTTTGTTATCGGATCGCCAACTTGAACGGCACTTCTGAACTCCTCCTCACCTGTTAACTCTACTGAAGCAAAGGTAACACCATGTATACCATCCCGCCCGGTTTTACCTCCGACCAGAACAAGCACCTCGCCTTCGCGCGCTATGCTTCTGCTCAAATCTGACTTCTTCATTATCCCTACGCAGCCTACATTCACTACGCAATTGCCCACGTAGCCATCGTCGAAATATACCATCCCCGCACATGTTGGAATGCCTATCCGATTCCCGTAGTCGCTTATACCCGCAACAACACCATCAAACAGGAACTTTGGATGCTTCACCTCTGCAGGCAGCTTCTCATAGCTATAATCCAGAGGACCGAAGAATAAGGGGTCAATCAATGCAATAGGCTGTGCACCCATGCAGATCACATCCCTGACGATACCGCCTATACCTGTTGCCGCACCGCCATAAGGCTCTATCGCCGAAGGGTGGTTATGACTCTCGAACGCCAAGACATAAGCATGCTCCGCATCAAATTCTACCACACCGGCATCTTCTTTTATCGCTAATATGCTCTGCGGCGCATCAATGCCGAAAATATATTTTTGCAAGATCTTTTTCGAGCTCTTGTAACAGCAATGTTCTGACCATGCCTGTGCAATGCTCTGCAGCTCCACATCCGTTGGTGCCCTGCGTTTCAACTGGAAATATCGCTTTATCGCTCGCATCTCTTCTATATTCAGTGAAAGGCCCATAAGTTCACTTATTCGCTTTAAATCATCATCTTCCGCATCCTGTATCTCAAACTTCTTCATTATTAGCCTCTACCAACGTTTTGGGTCAAAATATTGGATAGTCATTATGATTACATAACTCCTATGCTTTAATGTTACTGGACAATAGCATAAATAAATCTTTATACCCATCTATCCAATATGAATATGTCAATGTCAATAAAAGAGAAACGAGTATGAGTGAGAAAGAAAGCTTCTTGGACAAAATGGATATAACGAAATATTCGGTGAAGAAACTGATCGCGATACCCCTTATCATTTTGCTGCTCGCTTTCGTCGTGATCGCGTACACGCAGATGAGTGTTGGTTCGCCGGTCCATTTAGGCATGGATTTCACGGGCGGTACGTGGGTGAAGATAAGCACAGACGAAACAAAAGAAGCGCTAGCTGCGAAGTTCGACCGTTATCCGGTCATCCTTGTAGGTGAAACAGGCGTAGGGAATGAGAAGCGGATAGAATTCGATATGACAAGCGATTCGCTAGAGTATGACCGGCTGATAGAAAAGCTCAATAACGAATACGGAGTGGGCACGTACGAATTAGAAAGTATTAGCGCGCAATTCGGGTTACAA
>QBUN01000304.1:0-3264 GCA_013180565.1 Candidatus Methanophaga sp. GoMg3.2
TTCTCTGATACTGGAAGAAGCTGGAACTGGAAGAACAAGATGAGGGATTTTATGCCTAATAATAACAACAGTGACTTAATTGGCGTGAATACTACGGATGAACTTATAAGGCTTATTAAATCGGGAAGGGTTAACAGGTTGTATATACTTGCACATCCGGAAAGGTGGGCGTCAAATAAAAGCGAATGGATTTTTAATTACATGAAGGACTCTATGTTTAATGTTGGGAAAAAGGTTTTGAAGAGGGTGAGGGGATGATTGGCATTACCAGCAAAGTCAAGGAAAATGAATGGAGAGAATTTTTAGAGAAGTCCGAGAGTGCAACAATTTACCATACGCCAGAGTGGAAAGAAGTTTTGGAGAAAAGTTTTGGGTATAAGCCTTATTATCTTTTTGCAGAAGATGAAGAGAACAAACTATGCGGCATCCTGCCCCTTTTCCAGGTTAAAAGCCTGCTCACCGGCAATCGCCTGGTCTCGCTGCCCTTCTCCTATATCTGCGGACCGATAGCAGATTCAGATGATATCTTAAGAGGTCTGGTTTCCGATGCCAAAAGGTTGTGCGACGAATTAAGATGCCGTTATCTTGAACTGAAATTGCAAGAGCAGCTACCTTCCATTGGCTTGAATCTGACAGAAAATGATTGCTATTCCACATTTATCTTAATGCTATCCAGCAAGACAGAAGAGGTTTGGAGAAGATTTAGTAAAAAGAGTGTTCGATGGGGTATCACAAAATCAGAAAAGGATGGGGTAAGGGTACGGTTAGCAAGTACAGTGGATGATTTTAAGTTTTTCAGCGAGTTGAACCAAAAGAATAAAAAGGGGAAAGGGGTACCAACATTCCCATTTACATTTTTCCAAAACATATGGCAGAGGATGTATCCCGTTGGATGTGTTGATCTATATTTGGCAGAATTAAACGGGGAGAGAATTGCAGGCGCTATCTTCTTAAAGTTTAGAGGTACAATAACGTATGCATTCGCAGCATCAGACGATCGCTATCTGATGCACCGACCCAACAATCTAGTTTTATGGCGGGCAATCGAAGACGGGTGCAAAGGCGGCCATGGGTATTTCGACCTTGGTAGGGCATTGCCCGACAACAAGGGACTAATTGCCTTCAAAAAGCGCTGGGGAACAGAGGAAAAGAAGATTTATTACTATTATTATCCCCAAATGCCAAATTTGTTGTTGAACGAGAGAGGGCTGAGATATAGGATACTTACAGGAGTTTGGAAGAGGACACCCATGGTGATTTCAAGAAGACTAGATCCTTACCTATTAAGTAATTTTGGTTAGAGAGAAGAGGTATAGTCTCGAAATATTTGACTATATACACCCCTAAGCCTTGGGAAAGCACAAGAATATCAAGCTGACCAACCAGAAAATAGAATACATCATCAGGCACAAGATATGGGTGTACACGGATGATCGCATTCGAGATGAAGGTTGGTCCTTCCACTGTAAAGCGAGTCCTATCTTACGGGCTTACATACTATGAATATCTACCAATTAAATGGGCTGGACGACCAAATGGAGAAGGAGTGAGCATGAGCTGGAGAGAGATAATCAAACAGGCAAAGAAAAGGTATAAGCTCGGCGCCTGAAGGCTTGAGAAGATAGTATAGGCGGATTTTGGCATCAATATATCGCATAATGGGAGCCCATTTGGAGTACATAGGAGAGGTGAGGATGAGAGAATGGGATAGCCTGTTACCGGTGGAGGTCAGGATTGGTATGGCTGCTAAATTGTTTGGATGGTTAGCTCAATGAAAGGTGGTGGAAAAATGGGAAGAATCGATCTCTTTATATAAGCAAGTTGACTATAGGAGTATACAATATAAAATGTATGTATGTTTGATTAACCCACCGACAGTAGAAATTTATGGCAAATACAAAGCCGCGGCAAAGGTTGGAGCTGAGATATGGGCGCCCCTAGGGCTTTGTTATATCGCAGCTACCCTCGAGAAAGCAGGACACAAGGTTAGATTAATCGATGCCGACCCAGAGGGACTGTCGCATGCGGGTATTATGCACGAACTAGAAACAATGCCTGTCGATGTAGTCGGGGTAACTGCTGCAACACCGGTTTACTCAAATGCTAAGAAAATAATGGAGTCGGTCAAAGAACATGATAAAGGAATTCTAACCGTAATTGGAGGGCCACATGTAACCATCTTACCTACTTTTGTTATGCAAGATTGCTCTGTAGATGTTGGCGTCATCCGTGAGGGCGAAGAAACAGTGGTCGAATTATTGGACGCAGTGGAAAAGGGGCTAAGCCTGAAAGATGTTAAAGGTATAGCCTATAGAGAGGGAGAGGAAATAAAGATTACTGAGCCAAGACCACTGATCGAAGACCTTGACTCGCTGCCCTACCCAGCAAGACATCTGCTTAATGGAAAGTATATATGGAGCGTTCCGGGGAAAGGCTTAGTCCCTGCAACTCCAATACTTACGCAACGGGGGTGTCCATTCAAATGCATTTTCTGTTGTGCCCAGGCAATGGCTGGAGCAAAAACAAGGTATAGAACAGCGGGAAACATTGTAGACGAAATTGAATACTTAATTTCGGGAGGTGGCGTTAAACACTTGTTCTTTGCCGATGATACATTGACCCTAAACAAAAGGAAGGTAAGTAATATGTGTGATGAAATCGAAAGAAGGGGATTAAAATTCACCTGGGAGGGTTACACTAGAGCCGATGTAATATCAAAGGAATTACTAGCAAAAATGCAATCCGCAGGGTTGGTTAGACTCTCCTTTGGTGTTGAAAGCGGTAACCAGGACATCCTTAACTTCATTAACAAAGGCATAACATTGGAGCAACTGAGACAGGCGTATGACTGGTGTTACGAACTAGGCTTAGAAACACGCGGCTCAGTGATGATTGGACATCCGTTTGAAACAAAAAAAACAATCAAACAAACATCTAATTTCATGAGGTCTCTAAACTGTTTTCAATCATATATTAATATAGTTATGCCATACCCGGGATCAAAGCTATATGAAATGGCCAATAATGGTGAGGGTGGGCTGAGACTTCTCACTAATGACTGGAGGGAATACCGAAGATACGGGAACGCCGTTATGGAGATGAACGATTTATCAGCTAAGGATTTAATACAGGCCCAACGAAAGATGTATCGGCAATTTTATTTGCGACCACGAATCATAGTCTATAACTTGCGAAGGGCTGGCTTGAAGGCTGCAACAATCAACGTCTATGCGTTTATCAAAAGTATCCTCTAGCCCTTCTAAG
>QBUN01000304.1:3529-7362 GCA_013180565.1 Candidatus Methanophaga sp. GoMg3.2
GGACATCTTTGTCAGCGTGGGCTCATTGCATGCTGCCCAGGTGTCTAAATTACTCGGTAAGCCATCAATTGTGCTTGATGATACCGAGCATAGCACCGAACAGCAGATGCTATATCTACCCTTCATAGATGCGGTGCTTACCCCATCTTGCTTCAAGAAGGACCTCGGCAAGAAACAGGTAAGATACAAGGGCTACCATGAACTCGCTTATCTTCACCCAAATTACTTCACGCCGGATCCATCAGTATTGGCTGAAATTGGCCTTGATAAGGATGACAAGTACGTCATACTCCGTTTCGTCTCATGGTCAGGAATCGACAATCTGGGGCATCATGGCTTTAACCTACAGGCAAAAAAAGAATTAGTAAGGGAACTGGGAAAATACGGGCGGGTGTTTATTACATCCGAGGGGCAGTTGCCGCAGGAGCTGGAGAAGTATAAGATTAAAGTCTCACCAGAGAAATTACATGATTTGTTGTATTATGCGAGTTTGTATGTTGGAGAAGGGGCAACAACGGCATCAGAATGCGCAGTATTGGGAACTCCTTCGATTTATATCTCATCACTTGTTGGAACAATGGGTAATTTTATTGAGCTTGAACAAAAATATGGTTTAATCTTTAATTATGATGACCCGGATAAAGCCATGAACAAAGCAGTCGAACTTATCCAGAAGCCAGACTTAAAAGAAGAGTGGGGAAAGAAGAGAGAGATACTTTTAAAGGATAAAATAGATGTAACTGCATTTATGGCGTGGTTTGTTGAGAACTATCCAGATAGTTTTAAAGCTGTGAAAGAAAATCCAAAGTATGTAGAGAAGAGGTTTAAATATAAATAGGGAGTGGATGAGAGTGTTTATTGGATCGTCTGTTATGGTAGATTGTAAGAATATGTTTGATAAAGGTAGCGGGGTTGTGTATCAGGGGATTGGGAAGGGGGATTAGGATGATCTCAAGGGATTTATTTATTTTAGCGCACCAGATTGGAGACAGGAATTTTTATCCAGAATATAAGAGACTGGTTCAAAATCAATGGAAAAGCTATGAGGAATTAAAAGAAGAGCAAGAAAAGCAGTTAAGATATATGATTAATTTTGCGTATAAAAATGTACCTTATTATCATAACCTTTTTAATGATTTGAAATTGAGTCCAGACGATGTAAGAAGGGTAGATGATTTAGAGAAGCTCCCTATACTAACGAAGGATATAATAAAACAGAATTGGAAGGGTTTTAAGCCTGTTAATCTAAATAAAATGAAATATTATGAAGCTGCTACGGGAGGCTCAACCGGAACACCGTTTAAATATCGGTTGTATAAATTTGATAGATTTCTGGGTGGTGCAATGTTATACAAAGGATGGGGATATGGGGGATATGGATTAGGAGATAAGACGGTGTTCTTAGCGGGTGCTTCATTGGATATAGGCACAAAATCATATTTAGCTAAAAGAGTTCATGAAATCGCAAGGAACATAAAGAAACTCTCTTCATTTGATATGGGAGAAAAAGAGATGAATGAATACGTTAAAATTGTAAATTCATTTAAGCCAAAATTTATAAGAGGGTATGCATCTTCTATATATTTCTTCGCAAAATGGCTTGAAGAAAATGACATAGAAATGCATCATCCTTTTGCAGTCTTTACAACGGCAGAGAAACTATATCCAAATATGAGGGAGAAAATCGGAGATATTTTTAATTGTGAGGTTTATGATGCTTATGGGTTGAACGATGGAGGTATTGGTGCTTACGAATGCTCAGAACATTCAGGATTGCATATTGATACAGAAAGAAGCATCATGGAAGTTGTAGATAAGAATGGAAATCCGTTAGAGAATGGAGAAGGGGAGATACTCGCAACGAGCCTTTACAACTATGCAATGCCTTTTATTAGATACGATACGGGAGATCTGGGTTATATACTACCAGGAAATGAGAGGTGCGGTTGTGGTAGAGCATATAGACTATTAAAAGAATTGGTTGGAAGGAATGTCGATATCTTTGTTACACCAGAAGGGAAAAATGTTCATGGATGGTTCTTTTTGTATATCTTTTGGGAGTTTTGTAAAGGAGTAAAGGAGTATCAAGTGGTTCAAGAGAAATTGGATAAAATCGTTATAAAAATTGTTCCAGAAGAGGGTTTTGATGAGAAGCAGTTGGATAAGATTAGAGAAATCATTAGAACAAGAAGTGAAGGTTGGAATGTGGAATTTAAGTTTGTTGATCAGATTGAAAGGACCGGGGCGGGGAAGTATAAGTTTATTATAAATGAGATGGGTGAAAAATAATGTCTCTAACTATTTACGCAGTAGGCGATGTAATGTTGGGTGAGCAAGCTTTATGCTATAATTTTGGTGTCAAAAGCGTCATCAAAAATAAAGGGGTTAATTACCTTTTTAAGGATGTAAAAGACATTTTTAGAAATGGCGATATAGTATTTGGCAATTTAGAAGCACCAATATCAAATCATACAGATAAAAATGGTTTTGAAGCGAATTTCTTCAGAGCTGAGCCAAATGTAATAGAAGGCTTGAAAAATGCGAATTTCAACGTTCTTTCAGTGGCAAATAATCATATCATGGAGCATGGAGATAGTGCATTTTTGTCAACGGTTAGTTCACTTAAAGAAAACAACATTACACCAGTGGGAGTTGCAAATAAAACAGAAATCTTAGAGATAGATGGTTTTAAGATTGCGATTATAGGATATTCATTTATCGATGATTTTATAGATACTTCATTGTATAATAAAATTAACTCAGAGAGAAAAATACTGGGAGATATAAAAAGTATTAGAGACTCTGTTGATTTAGTTATTTTATCATTGCACTGGGGTTATGAGTACATACCTTTTCCATCGCCTGAACAAGTTGAGATTGGGCGAAAACTCATAGATTGTGGAGCGGACATAATTTTTGGTGGGCATCCGCATGTAATTCAAAGTTATGAGATTTATAGGGGAAAGCCGATAGTGTATAGTCTTGGTAACTTTATTTTTGACCACACATATATGAAAAGTACTCGAAAAGCAGTTATCGCAAAAATAAAAGTTGATATGAATACAAAAGATATAGATATTGATTTCATTCCGGTTGTTTGCGACTCCAAGGAATATTGTCCAAAGGTTGCAGATGGAAAAGATAGAGATGAAATTTTAAACCTTATTTTGTCAGTAAGAGGTAAGATTGAAAACAAATCTTTATCTGATTATCGTTCAGTTGTGGGGGGTTATCTTACTTTTGCTAATAGATATAAAAGAAAAGCTAAAATGCAGATGAAAATGCAGTTTATTAAGAACATGTATAGATACCCTCCAAATCTATCAATAAGTATGGTAAACGGTTATTTGCAAAAAAGGTTCAGGTGATAATTATGAAACTATTGATTACAATGAAACTTGCAGACAGGAGTTTGAAATACCATATTTACCCTATAACATCATTAAAAGAAGTAGATAAAATATTGATAGTTAGAGATACAACAGGCCCAAAAATGAATAAAGTGAAGTATTATTGCCCTCCAAATTGGAGTTTGAAGATTCCGATATTAGCTTTATTTTTTAAGTTCCTACTAATGATTTATTTATCTATACAAGAAAAGCCAGCACTTATTCATTCATACCTTTCGTTTCCACATGGATTTTTGGCATTTCTCGTGGGAAAATTAACAAGAAGAAAAGTTGGTGTTTCCTTAATAGCAGGACCCATGGAGTTATATGTATGGGGTGGCAGCCCTGTTGAAAAATATGCTTATACTAAACCCTTGCCGGAACTACCGGTAAAAGGACGAATTATTTTAGGTATTCTTAAAAGATTTGATGTCGTTGCAGTTG
>QBUN01000303.1 GCA_013180565.1 Candidatus Methanophaga sp. GoMg3.2
CTCTGTTGGTATAGAAGAGCCGGAAGACATAATCGCAGATCTGGATCAAGCATTAAGTTAACCGACTTTACATATTTAAAGGTTTATTCTCCAGCATTATATGTGGTATCATAACGATTATAAATTTATGGTAAAAGTCTTGGGTCACAGAGGCTGTGCAGGCATAGAGCCTGAGAACACGATTCATACATGATGATAAGGTGGACAGAACAACAAATGGTAACGGCTACGTAAGGGACCTTACCTTTGAGGAGCTGAAACACAAATACATAGATGAGAAAGCCGTAGTGGAATGCCACGAAAATGACATTGGAGTCAATGCAGGGGTAGTGAACGAGATAGAAGATATAGGGCGGATGAAGGAATTAGGTGTTGACATAATAAGCAGTGACTATCCTGATAGGGTCTAAGGGATGCAAATAGACATGGGAAAAAGTTATAAAATTCTAGGAGATGTACTAATGATAGTTCCACGTTGTGAACTTTTTCTTTTTTATACAATAAACAACATAAATAAAGTGATTATATGAAAGTATTAAACTATAGAATTCTGCTCAGAAAAGAGACTGAGGGTGGTTATACAGTGATAGTTCCTTCTCTTCCCGGCTGTGTCACATATGGAGACACAATAGAAGAAGGGATAGAAATGGCAAAGGAAGCTATTGAGTTGTACCTAGAGAGTTTAAAAGAGCATGATGAAGAGATACCAACAGAGGAAAGAACTTTAGAATATACCTTAACGGTAAAGGCTTATGCCTAAACTCCCATCTCTTACTCCTCAGAAAATAAGAGATCTACTATGAGTAAAAATCCGAAAAGATCTTATACACCTTTATGCATATTGATGAATCATTATGCAAGATTATTTCTTTGAACCTACCATCTTCACAGACGTTGGACCTGACATGCGCATAGCCCAGGAGGAGATATTCGGTCCTGTGGTTTCCCTGATTCCGGTATTCTTTTCGATTATAGCGGTAAGCTCCAGAAAGCGCAGATAGATTAGGGGGAGAAAAAAAACATGATAGAACCGCCTGCCCCACGAGCAAAGGAGATCATTTACCGCGATAATAATGTAATGTCATCGTGTATGTCGCGTCCCTATTCGCTGGTTATTGAATGTGCCAGGCAGATCGAGACACATATATTCAAGAAAGAATTAAGCCCAAAAGATACTGCCGCCATAGTAGTGGAACCTATACAGGGCGAGGGCGGCTATATTGTTCCGCCCCCGGAATTCCACCATGAGATCAGGCGGATATGTGACGACCATGATATACTGATGGTGGCTGACGAGGTCCAGGCCGGTTGCTATCGTACAGTACGTTCATGGCAATGGAAAACTTCGGCGTAAGGGCTGATATTGTATGTATGGCAAAGGCTTTAGGAGGCGGTCTTCCTCTGGGGGCATCCCTTTCCAGTAGTTCTATAATGGACTGGCCGCCAGGCACCCATTCCAACACATTCGGCGGAAACCTGTTAGCTTCGGCTGTGTCACTTGCTGCTTTGAATTTCATGGAGCGGGAAGATATTGGAACCCAGGCTAAACAACAGGGAGATCATTTAATGGTGCGGCTGCGTGAGCTGCAATCTAAGTATCCCGCTATCGGTGATGTGCGGGGATTGGGTCTAATGATAGGGGTCGAGATTGTAAAGCCTGATGGGTCCATAGACTCAGATACCAGGGACAGGATTGTGGTTGAAGGGTTCAAGGAGGGTATCGTACTACTGCCATGCGGCGACTCGGCATACGTTTTTCCCCGCCTCTCGTCATAACAAAGGATGAGGTGGATACTGGTCTGGACAGGTTCGAAGCGGCAGTTAAAAAGGTTTTTGCATGAGTGCTTCGAGGTTCGCATGAGGTTGACATGGGATTTTAGAGTTAGCTGCTATTGTATCGCTTCATCGCTTCTTTCATAGCCTCATCAAACTATCAGGTTGTAAATCCGGGAAAAATAGAACCTTCTTTTTTTAATTTGCTGGTATAACATTTTATTTAAGTAAAGCTTATAGGAAACATAATAACATGGAAGTAATAGCGGTTGGAGGTTACGAAGAAGTTGGTCGAAACATGACCGCGGTGCGGGTCGATAACGAAGTTTTGATCTTTGATATGGGGTTGTGTCTCGATAAGCTGCAAGATGGCGAAGAAGGGCAAGAATCGTACACTACGAAGCAACTCATTGCCATGGGTGTGATACCCGATGACTCCGTGATTCCAAAGAAAGATGTGGTCGCGATAGTTTGCAGTCACGGGCACCTGGATCACATTGGCGCGGTCGATCGACTCGCGAGCACGTATCAGTGCCCAATTATTGGTACGCAGTACACGATCGAACTTATCAGGAGCATGACAAAGAACCAGGAACTCGTGACACTCAACCCAGGGGAGGTACACGATATATCACCCAATTTTGCCTTAGAATTGGTCCACGTGACCCACTCCATTCCCCATTCGACAATCGCTGCGGTTCGCACGCCGGAGGGGAGCATAGTGTATGCGAATGATTTCAAGTTCGACAACTATCCAATACTGGATACGAAAACGGATTACTCGAAGCTAAAAAAGCTGGGTAAGGAAGGTGTGAAACTACTCATTTGCGAGAGCGTGCGTGTTCAAGAAGGGGGGAAGTCTGCCTCTGAGTCGGTAGCTCGCGAGCTGCTCAAAGACCTAATGGTACCTGATGAGTCAACGTACTTTCTTGCCTCGTTCTCTTCGCATATCGAGCGGATTCACAGTATCTGCGAATTCGCCAAGAAAATGGGACGACAACCCGTGTTCCTCGGTCGCTCACTCAAGTTTTATGTCTTGACCGCGGCGAAACTCGGGATCATCACGCTTCCGGATACTGTCAGGTTTATTGACCGATACCCGAAAGTCAGTAAGTTTTTAGCACAGGTGAGTGAGAACGATACCAGCCGGGAATACGTTTTCCTGGCCACCGGCAACCAGGGAGAACCAAACGCTGTTCTATCAAGAATAGCGATTGATAGTCCACTGCCGCTTACCAACAACACGAAGGTTGTATTCGCTTCGGAGACAATACCCACACCAATAAATATAGCGCACCGCGAAATACTCGAGCGCAGGTTACGTACGCACGGCGTGCGCATCTATAAGGATGCTCACGTTAGCGGTCACGCTCGGAGAGAGGACCATCGGGACTTAATCAGGATGCTGCAGCCGGAAAACATAATACCCAGTCACGGTGAGATCGAGAAACTCGCAGCGTACGCTGAACTCGCGAGTGAAGAGGGATATGATGTGGGTAAGAACTTACATTTGATGCACAACAGCAAAGTATTGGAAATTT
Organism: Candidatus Methanophaga sp. GoMg3.2; assembly: GCA_013180565.1. The sequence goes on from QBUN01000303.1 coordinate 3,315, forward strand.
AATCGTGTGTTTTAGGGGTACTCTATCTATAATGGTGGCTATGTGGCGTGGCTCAACAAGAATAAACGAAGTTAACAGTCATTGTATCGAATCATCTCCTTCTTAACCCCTCTTCATCGACAAAGGGCAGGTTCACAGCCTCCTGTATGTTCTACACTGTCGTATAGTTCACTATTACCATTGTTATGGTGTTTTGGGGACGTAGAAATTTGAAAGCGTGCATATATAAGCTTCTTTCAGAGCTGTTTCGGGTTTTTGGAGCCGTTGTTTTTCCGAGCGGGATTAACGAATATAAAATCCAAATGAAGTCTCACATAAATTTTTGAAAAAAAAAGAAATAAAAGAGAAAGCTATAGGAACGCTATAGCTTTGGAAATGTTTATATCAGAAGCGTAATGAACCTTCATTCCACAACTACATCTGCAAATCCAACTCTTCTCGATACCTTATTTACCCGTATTTTCACACTATCCTCTTTTTTCGTGTTGGGTACAAAAACAACAAAACCCTCAACTCGAGCTATTCCATCGCCTTCTCTACCTACTTCCTCTATCTTCACGTCGTAGGTCTTACCAACCTCTATAGGGGAATCAAATCCCCTTCCTTCTCCACTATATTCCATACTTTTCTAAACCTCTTTTTCGTTTTTTAGTTCGTGATACAAAAGAAAAAAAACGCTTTCTTTATGAAAAAAAGTCGCTTATTTCTCGTTACCACTCACACACTTACTACTATAGCCTTTTCTTATATATAAGTTACCACTCAAAAGCTGAAAACCGGCAATCATTTTTACCTGGGTCGGCACTGTCTAAAAACCCAGTGATTTATATTTGTAAAGTTTATAGTTTTTTGTAAATAATGGCAATTACTGCACCTGCTATTGAATAAGTGATCAATCCATTTATCAACTCTGTAATCCACATGTAAGCTGGAGCAAAACGCATCATCATGATCGGCCACATTAATCCTGCTAACAGCCATACCATGATACCATAGTTTACCCCTTTTCTTGCTCCTTCTCCCGGAATCGCTGAGTTTATTACCGAATAAACTAGTCCCATGAATATACCAATTACTACTATACCGGTCATCATTATTGACATTGCCATGGGCGATGACATTTCTGGAAATGTTACAGAATACCACTGAGTTAGTCCAGGTGTGAATGGAATCATCATGAATACCAAACCAATTAGTAGCATCACTATTCCAGCTATAATCCCCGATATCACTCCTTTTTTCCATTCCATTTTGATTTTACCTCCTTTCTAAATATCCCACAATTAATGGAATTAGAACTACAAGAACTTGTGGAATAAAATCTTTAAACCCAAGCTCTCTTTCACAGAATTTTTCAGGATCTCCTTCCTTGAAAAACATTGCGGCTACAGCTCCTTTACCAAAGGCACATAATTTGCCGTAATAACAACAATGAATACATCCTTCCTTTAAAAAATAGAGTTCAAGAATAACGAGATACGCTACATATAAAAATCCAGTAATTAGGCTTAACGCAAACATTATATATGCTCCGGCAACATAAACCGCAAGCATTAAGATATTAGCAAGTATAACGATCCATAGAGGATAGCTATCATATATTTTGGGCTTTTTCATTTATTTTGTTTACCCTAGTTACGTAAATTAAATTTGGGTCTATATAACATTTCCTCTGAAGGCTGGGTTTGGAATTCTATATAACGTTCCGCGCGTATCTGAAGTCATGCGAAGCGGGATTTGGGCGGAGCATAGCGAAGCCAGATACGCTCTGTTGTCCGAGTGCGTTAGCACCGAAGTGAAGCTGAGAGTTGAACCTGCCGCCCTATTATCCATCGTATATTCTTGATCTTTTATCAATGTTTACTATCAGAACCGCATTCTTATCCTGATATATTTCATACAAAATTCTGTAATCCCCCTCCCTTACCCTATGGAGTTTTTCTTTACGCCCCACAATTTTCTTTGCATCCGATAGAAACGGATCATTTGCAAGCGCCTCTATTTTTCTTACAATTCTATCGTGTATATGTTGTCCTATCAACTCTTTTAAGGAATTTATGACTCCTACTGCTCAAATATATCTCAAACTTCACTCTGAATTCCTCTCTATGTCTTCAAGTTTTATTGTTTTCCCATCCACAAATTCTTTCTCAGCTTCTTTTAACATTATTATCTCTTCATCCGTCAAAATTCTATCCATGTCTATCATATGCTCCTTAATGTACGCTATCTCCTTAAGTATCAAAGCAACGTTAGCATCTTCCATGCCTATGCACCTCTACCTTATGATTATATAAAGCATTTGTTTTTTGGTTAATAAAGTTACAAGTGAAGTGCAATACTTACCATTATTTCTTATTTCGGATAAACATTTCCGCTTTCCAGCATTTGCCAACCTTTACTAATTTTACCCAGCTCAAGACAAATTACCCACCCTACTTTGCACATTGAACTTATATCAGTAGAAACTGAAACAGGACCCGGCGTTCCTGCACCCTCTATATAATCCTCAAGTCACAATTTACGCGGTTCCATCTTTATTATTTTCGTTTTTTATGAAACCAACACGCATCAGTTCGAAAAAGCATTTCACACAAGCTTTTACATCAACGGCTGCGTCATGTGCATCCTCAAAATCCTTCTTGAACAAATGGTAATGCAGTTCAGATAATTTCGGCCATTTATAGCCATAGCGGCCAGGAATCTGACATAATTCTGTGGTTGTCTTCATTGTGCAGAATCTCGGTTTATCAAACAAAGCTGATTCAACTCCAGATCTTAGAAATTCCGCACCAACGATTTTATCATCAAAATCCATGTTGTGTGCAATTATAATTTCTGACTTAGGAATTACTTCAGAAAATTCATGCATGACTGCTTCTAACTGCACTCCTGATACCAATGCCTTCTCAGTTGTAATGCCATGCACATTGGAAGCATCGGCGGGAATGGTAAATCCCTCTGGTTTGATAATATAATCCGCCTCGGAGATAAGATTCTGATTTTTGTCATACAGCAACCATGCAAGCTGAACCATTCTCGGCCAGTTGTTCAATTTTGTAAGTGGTGCACCCCGCACTTTTGGCAATCCAGTTGTTTCCGTATCGAAAAATAAATACAATATTTAGCCCCCTAAGTACTTTCTAATTTCAGATAGTTTCTTTTTATATATAAATATCAAGATGCTTAGTGTGAAAGTTGGCTTTTATATACACGTCAGTTCTTTAAGGAAAATCCAGATGTGGGTGGTATTTTTATATGGGTGCGTCATGCTGGAAGGGTCAAAGATTTAGTAGTGCATGCAATGGACAAAAATGAAATCATCCGTGTCAATGCACCCGATCACCTATCGGGAGAAGAGATTTCACATTTATTTAAAACCGCTCTACTCGTAACCCTAAAATTTACTCGATCACTGTTCCTGCCCCTCCCGCAAGAGCCTCAACGACAAACTCGGGCCGGCATACCACCGCTCTCTCTCCGCCACACTCCACAAATTCCACCGCCGCTTCTATCTTGGGTCCCATACTCCCGGGCGGAAACTGACCATCATGGAGGTATTGCCTAGCTTCATCCAGGGTCAGCCGTTCCAGTTCTACTTGCTGTGGCGTATTATAGTTCAGTGCCACCCGTTCCACGGTTGTCAGGAACATGATCACATCGGCCTTTATCTCGACCGCCAGCAGGCTGGAAGCCAGGTCTTTGTCTATCACCGCATCCACACCGTTAAGCGCACCATGCTCTTCCGCTACCGGGATGCCGCCGCCGCCACATGCCACCACAATTGTCCCAGCCTGTACCAGCTCTTTAATGATTTCCGCCTCTATGATCCTGATAGGACGGGGCGAGGCTACCACACGCCGCCAGCCGCGTCCGCTGTCCTCTACGATGGCATGACCGCGGCGTTCCAGCTCAACTGCCCGTTTCCTGGTATAAAAAGCACCTACCGGTTTGGTCGGATGCTTCATGGCCGGGTCATCACGGTTAACAAGAACC
>QBUN01000415.1 GCA_013180565.1 Candidatus Methanophaga sp. GoMg3.2
CATGAAGTACACTGGTTTGGGATAAGGTGGTGGGATGGGGATAGCATGATAAAAGAGAACGGTATTTATTTATAAGGCGTTTGCGAGCCGAAGTAGCTGTATGTTGAAGGAAGAAGGTCAATAAAAGAAACGATATATTTAAATAGCATGATGCAAATTCAATTTAGGTGTAAGAAAACGTGACGGGGGGGGGGGTAATTAGGGGGGATTAAGTAAAAGTTCCAAAAGAGATGTTTGAGCCATTAGCAGAATTAGTCAGGATCGGGTTGTTTAGGGATGAGAAGGATGCACTTAGGGGGATAATACGAGAGCAAGCAAAAAACAAAATTTATTACTACGAGAAGGAAATAAACGAAATGAAGAGGAAGTAGAAGAACGAGTCAAAGACAAAGTTAAATGAAGTGCCTTTGGGGATGAGGAATATTATCGGAGAAGAAACCTGAAATGAGGAGTTGCGATGAATAAAGAAGTTTCCATTATAATACCAACAAAGAATGAAGGCGATGTTTTAAAGAATTGCCTGAATTCAATCCAGAATTTGGAATATCCAAAAGATAAAATGGAGGTTATTATTGTTGACGCATACTCTCGAGATAATACCGTAGAAATAGCAAAAAAATTCGGCTGTAAGGTGGTGTATGAGAATGTTGGCACGCGTGCTGGCGCATGCAATATAGGTGTTAAAAATGCAAAAGGGGAATACATTGCATTCTCAGATGCTGATTGTGTTCTTCAAAAAGATTGGATGAAGAATCTTATTAAACAGTTCAATGATGAAAAGATTGCATCTGTGGGTGGACCAAATATAACGCCAGAGGATGACACGGAATTTGCAAAATGCGTTGGTGCTGTTTTATCGTTTTTGAGTAAGCCTGGAGCGAGATACGGCTTAGTCGCTGATAGAGTGACATGGACATTTCATAATTCTGGCTGCAATGTTGCATACCGGAAAAATGTGATAGAAGAAGCAGGCGGGTTTAACAACAAATTAGTTACCTGCGAGGATGAAGAGCTGGATTACAGGATAAGGGAGAAAGGATACAACCTCTTATACACTCCAGATGCTGTCGTCTATCATTACAGAAGACTCACATGGAAAAGGTTTTATAAGCAGGCATACAAATATGCAGTGGGGAGAATGCAAGCGATAAAATTACACCGTAAAATAGGAAGATGGTATAATTACACGCCGCCGACAATTATTTCGATAATCGTTATCCTCTTTGCATTATCTTTTCTAAATCCCATTTTTCCTCTGATCGCTTTTATAATCTTAGTTAGCGGTGGGATTGGTATTGGTTTGATGAGTTTATATCTTATCTCAACAACTAAGATGGAACATTTTTTTACATTCTTAGGCCTAATTATAATTTGGTTCTTCGGATATGGAACAGGGATGATCAGGGGGCTGGTGAAATGAAAATTTTACTACTTAATCCGCCATACGTGCCAGAATTTATGCGGTCCGCAAGATGGGCAGCAGTCTCCATCTCCGGCAGCAATTGGTACCCGATATATTTAGCATATTGCACGGGATTATTAGAAAAATACGGTCATAAAACAAAACTCGTAGATGGACCAGTTGACAAATTAGCGCATGAAGATGTTCTTAAGATGGCAAAGAATTTCTCGGCTGATATAAGCGTGCTTTATATCTCCGATAAAAGTTTAGAAAATGATATAGCAATTGGTGAGAAGATAAAGGAATTGACGGGCAGTTACATTGCCATGGTTGGTCCTTGGTGTTCTTGTGTCAATCCAGATGAATTACTTAAGAATTCTAAAATAGATGCGTTTGCAATAGGTGAGTTTGATTATACAATTTTAGAATTTGCAGAAGGGAAATCCGAGAATACCATTGATGGTTTAGTATGGAAGAATAATGGTAAAGTTATACGCAATCCACCAAGAAAGCCGTTAACATCAGAGCAGATAAACGAATTTCCATTCGTAACCGATGTTTATCGAAGGCATTTAAACATCCGTAACTATTTCCAAGCACCACATCTGCACCCTTTTGTGGATTTATTTACAGGCCGAGGATGTTCATGGGGTAAATGTACATTTTGTTTGTGGCCGCATACAATTAACAAAGACGCTCCATATCGTGTGGGCGATATTAACAGAACCATTGAAGAACTTGAATTTATCAAAGAAGAACTTCCCTTTGTCAAAGAAGTATTTATACAGGATGATACATTACCTGCATGGCGAGCAGGGGTGCTGTCTACCGCAATTATAGAGGCTAACTTAGATATAACCTGGTCCTGTTATGCAAGACCTGATGCCACCTATGATCTGGAAACACTAAAACTGATGAAGAAGTCTGGGTGCAGATGTCTCCATGTTGGTTATGAATCCTCAAATCCGCAGATTTTGAAGAATATTAAAAAAGGGACTACTTCTGAAATAATGGTGAAATTCACGGAAATGACGCACAAAGTTGGGTTGTCAAACCATGCAGATTTTATCATCGGACTGCCTGGAGAAACAGTTGAGACGATAATAGCAACCGTGAAATGGGCAAGGAAATTAAAAGTGGATTCATATCAATTTACAAGACCTTATCCATACCCCGGGACTCCATTTTATGCATGGTTGGAGAAAAATGCTTTTTTAAACAATGGAAAAGTGAATTGTCCTCATCTGTCTACAAAAGAAATTGATAAGTGGGTTAGATGGGCGTTAAGAAAGACTAATTTAAATCCAAGATATTTACTAAGAATGTTAAAAAAACCGAGAGAATGGAAGCGATTGATAAGGAGCGCAAGGTATGTTCTGCCAAATGTGGTAGGGGTTAGAGATTAGAATGGATAAAGAATTGTTAGATATACTTGCATGTCCAATATGCAGAGGAACTCTGAAATTTGATAGAAAGGATCAAAAATTTGTTTGTTCACAATGCGATAGGGAATATTTTATTCTAAATGATATTCCAATAATGTGGGACGAAGAGTCTGTTCCAATTGAAGATTATATAAATAAAGAAGAAGATGAAATGCCCCGATTAATGCGCCAAGCGGATATTCAAGCAACTCAAAAATTTTTAAAGAAAGACGATGAAAATAGAGAGAGAAATTTGTTATGGACTTTTGAGGGACAAATAAATAGGGGTAAAAGATCTCTTGCTGAAAATATTACCCATAGCAGAATGTTAAATTCCATAGAGAATTTATATAATGAAACTTTAAAGGGAAAGAAAATCCTTAATATAGGTTGTGGCGGAGGGATAGAGGCAGAATGGGCAGTTAAAAAAGGTGCGGAGGTTGTTGGTTTAGATATTTCTGTAGATTTTATATTAGCTGCTGTGGAAAGATTTCGACGTAATAATATTAAAGCATATTTTGTGCAAGGGAATGGAGAATATTTGCCATTTGCAGATAACTCTTTTGATATTGTATTTATCTATGGCACGCTCCATCACATTCCACAGTCTGATAAAGCTATTTTAGAAACGTCACGAGTAGCAACTGAATTACTCATTGGTTCTGAGCCAGTTGAAATACCGGTTTTAAAATATTTTATGAAAATCGTTGGTTGGAACACTGAATATGATCAACTAAAAACATATAGATTCGATGTTAAAAAACTAACGAATTTAATATACAAAAGCGGTTTTAAAGATGTGGAAAGTAGAACTACATGGAGTTATTTCCCAGTATTTTTACAAAGATATAGTGATAATCCTACAATAATAAATTATTATTTTAATTTATTAAATTTTTTGGATACATATTTTAATTATTTTGGACATAACCTATCTCTCATAGCGAGAAAAAATAAAAACTTAAATAATTCGGATGCAGAAAAATGAAAATTCTTCAAGTCGCCCAAAGATTTCCTCCTTCTGTTGGTGGTATGCAATATCACGTCTATAAGATTTCAAAAGAATTAGTAAAAATGGGGCATGATGTAACTGTAGTTACTACAACATCAATGCACAACAGGGATATAATCGGTTTTTCAACAGGTCGTCCTTTTGCATTAAAATCAACTTGCCTAATATTACCTAAATTTGAGGTTGTGGATGGAATTAAGGTTTACAGGTTCAAACCAATATTCCAATTTTGGATATATATGGTCAACCCCTCAATGATAACTTTCATAATTAAAAATATTTATAAGTATAATGTGATACATGCTCACTTCTATACAAGTGCTGAAGCTGATATATCGGCTTTTACTTCTAAACTAAAAAATGTCCCTCTCATTTTAACGGGACATGATATAGAAACAACATATGGTGGTTTTTATAAGTTTATGAAAAAAGGTTATGATAAGACCGCTGGAAGATTTACATTGAACACGGCCAAAAAGTTAATCGCTCTTACAGAGGAAAATAATAGACAATATGAAGCATTAGGTGTCCCAGAAGATAAAATTGTGGTTATTCCAAACGGGGTTGATTATGAAAAATTTGACGGCCTAATAAAATCAAAAGAGTTATTGAAAAGCATAGGAAATCCGGACAAGGTGATTCTTTTCGTTGGACGGTTACTAAAATATAAAGGAGCACAGCATATAATAAAGGCAATTCCTGAGATAATTAATGATTATCCAAACACTAAATTTATTTTCGTGGGAGAGGATCAAGGCTATAAAAAGGAATTAATAAAATTGGCAACGAATTTAGATGTTTTCGATAAATGTGTTTTTACAGGAAGAGTGAATGAAAAAGAGTTATTACGATACTATTCAATTGCAGATGCTTTTATATTACCATCTACCGGGGAAGGTTTTGGTCTGGTTGCGCTTGAAGCTATTGTTAGCGGCACACCGGTGATATTAGCGAGTACTGGTGGATTAAAACATATAGTATCGGAAATAGGCGGATATCCATTGGATATGACGGGTGATATTCCTGAACAAATCGCGGAAAATGTGAAAACGGTGTTTTTTGATCCGGACATCAAAAAAGAAATTGAAAGGGAAAAAGAAGTGATTAAAAGAGATTATACCTGGAAGCGTGTTGCTGAGATGACTGAGAAGGTTTATGAGGGATTAGTATGAAAATCTGCATTATATCTAGCCTGTATCCTCCATTTATAATAGGCGGTGCAGAAATAAGCGTGAAACGAGCCGCAGAAGAACTGGTGAAAAGGGGCCACGAAGTTTTCGTTATCTCCACAAGCCAAAATAGAAAATCTTCAATAGGGAATATAAACGGAGTAAAAGTCTATCGGATCAATCCATTAAACCTTTATGCGATGTACAATTACCAAAACCAGCCTGAACTATTAAAACCAATCTGGCATGTGATTGATCTTTGGAATCCACATTCTTACATTATTATTAAAAATATCCTAAAGAAGGGGATACCGGATGTTGTGCATATCAACAACTTCAAAGGACTTTCACTTTCTGTATTCAGCGCGGCAAAACATTTGAATTTACCGTTAATTTTCACAGCACACGATTACTCATTGATATGCCCAAGGACGAATCTGCTGCATGGTTCTGGTAAAATCTGTAACACTCCATCGAGATTCTGCATGCTGTACAATAAAATCCAAAAATATTTGGTAAATGACAAGCCGGATTTAGTTACCGCACCATCACAGTTTGTAATTGATAAATTAAAATCGAGTGGGCTCTTTGACGGAGTTAAAACAATTAAACTTCCGTTGGGAATTGAATTGAACGTTGAAAAAGCGAAAAAAAAATATGATCTGATCGACATTCTGTATGTGGGTGCTTTGAGCAGGCATAAGGGTGTTCATATTTTGATAGATGCTTTCAAAGGACTGGAATATAAAAATATTAAACTTCATATTGTTGGGAAAGGGAAAGATGAAGATGCGTTCAAGAGAATTGCCGGTTTGGATCGAAGGATATCTTTTCATGGATTTGTGCCTGATGAAGAACTTATGAAATTATATCAAAAGGCAAATATCACAGTTGTTCCATCTGTTTGGTATGATAATTCTCCTATGGTCATTTATGAAAGTTTTAAGAATGGAACTCCTGTTATTGGAAGTAGAATCGGCGGGATTCCAGAATTGGTTGAAGATAAGTATAATGGATTTTTGTTTGAGGCGGGAGATGTGTGTGAGTTGAAAGAGATGCTTGAGAATCCGATAAAAAATCCAGATGAGTTAAAAAGATTAGAAGAAGGCGCTTTTGCGTCTGTGAAGAAATATGATGTGAATAAACATATAAGAAAGTTGGAGGCGATATATAATGGATTTTAAGGAATTTAATAATTTAATCGTAAATAAAGTATTGACGCAATCATTACCAGAAGATGAGTTTGGCGGAGACGAAAATGAATACTATAATCTGCATAAGGAGGAGTAGGTAGAAATTATGGTACAAACAAAGGAAGTTATCAAAGGATATGGGATAAACAGCAGATTTTTTATATTATTTCTTATTTATTTAATTACCCTAATAATCATGATGAAATTCTCCTTCTATCCCAGTATATACGGTTATGATTCAAACGGACATGTTTTAGTTTCTGATTACATAATCGCCAACTCCCATCTTCCAGATATCCATACGTGGATAAAATTAGGACCAAGTGGTAGTGGAATATTACCTCTTTTTAATTCTTTCTTTGGTATAATCAGCATGGTAACTAATATTCCATGTTACTATATTGCGAAATACATTTTTACCGCACTAACATTTACACTTATATTCATATTTGCTTACTTAATCTTAAAAAGCATGGATAAGGCAAAATTAGCCTTTCCATTCCTCATTCTATGCTTGTTTTTTATATTCATATCCCCAAAGGTTTTGCAAAATTTGACTTATTCAGTGAGACCGGAGATTTTAGGTATTTTGCTACTTTTCGCCTTTAAATATTCATACATACGATTTATCAAAGACGAACGACCAAAATATCTTATCATTTCATTGATTATTGGGATTACCCTAATTTCAACGGCTTACTTAGTTAGTCTGTTTTTTGTTTCATCTCTCTTAATCTATGGAATCTTCTTTGGGAACAAAAAAGTTTGCAGATATAAAATGATTAATGAATTTACGGTAGCACTTGCTCTCTTTGCTTTTTTCTGGGGTATTGCTATTTTTGGAGGTAGTCCCATTTATGCTGATCTGACTGGGATTTTTGGGGTGAATAAATTTATCCTGTTTTTATTCCCTCTTTTTTTTGTCGTATTAATAAAAAAATTTGTTCCTATTGGTATCAATAAATTCAAAGGTGTGCTATCACGATTTAAAAATCTTTTAGAGCGTTATCAAATTGTACTTGTCTTATCTCTATTTGTGGTTTTATTTGTAGGATTGAAGATGATTTCCACAACAAGTGATTTTAAAATATTCTTTGCAAACAACATCCATTGGATTGTATTCCTCCCTTTGTCTTTTCTTTATATGCTGAATCATTTTGTCAACGGAAATAAGGATAGAAGCATATCATTCTTATCGTGTTTTTTGATTTTTTCGTATTTTTTTACCTTTGTCTTCTTACTGGGAATATACAGTGGCATCGCGGGATTTTATTCCACAGATTGGATCACCAGATTTATAGGCTATGCATTTTTTGAGATGACGGTGTTTGGAATGTTTTTTGCAAGAGATGTTTTCAGACAAAGCAGGTTAAAAAATTTAAAAACTTATTCAAAACTCGCTTTACTTCTTCTTTTATTGATAAGTAACATCTTTGTTACTGCATACTATGTAGATAAACCGGGTGATGCATATCCGCTTATGGTTGCATCGGATCCAATGTTATCGGCAGAAAAATATGTTATTGAAGGAGTGCCACCAGAATATATAGCAGGGTTTCCCGCATTTCCCGCATTTATATATGAAAATTTTGATTTTAAATTAGAAATGTCTTATCATCCCAAGAGCTTATCCTACATCATAACTAATTTAGCAGAAAGCAAAAAACCCAATCAAGATACTATTTTATTTGTAAATATCGACCAAATAAAGAAATATGGAAGAGTTGATCATGAGCTTGATCTCATAAAAGAATCAGAATTATCTAAAATTGAGCAAAAAACCTACTTAAATAAGATTTATTCAAACGATGAGATATTTATTTATAGGTGAAATAAATGACTGAAAGATGAAAAAAATAAAAGTCGTGATGTTGGGACCATATTTGTACGAAATGGGCGGTGTAACGATGCACATAAAAAAAATGACGAAGTATTTATCCTATAGGGAGGATATTGAAATGCATTTAATAACTATTGGTAACAAAAACGAAAAAACAAAAATAGGTAATTTGAACATTCATATGATAAAAAAATCGTTGCCTTATCCATTTTCCATTCCAAGTTTAGTGTGGTTTTTGAAGCATAAAATTATCGAGCTCAATCCGGATATTGTACATGCACAAGGATCGTTTGCCCCCTATTCTACAGCAGCCGCACTTGTTCGGAATAAATATCCTACTTTATTAACAATGCATGGTATCCTAGCAAAAGAATTAAAGTTTCATAAAGGGATTAATTTTATTTTTATCCTTTTCATTCATAAACCAAATGAAAGGTATGTTGTCTCTAAAATCTCAAATATTATTGCTGTATCTTTACATGTCAAAAACGTAATTAGCGATATGACGCAATCCCAAATCTGTGTCATACAGAACGGCATAGATTTTGAGGATATTCATAACGTGCAGCCGCATAAATCAGTTGAATACCCTTCTATTCTATTTGTAGGTGGATTGAGTAAGGTAAAGGGCATTGACACGTTATTAAATGCGGTTCCCATATTAAGAAAAAAAATTCTAAATTTGTGCCTTTATATCGCTGGGTCTGGACCTGAAGAAAATAAATTAAAGGAATTAGTTAAAGAATTAAATATAGAAGAAAATGTTAACTTCTTGGGATATGTTTCAGAGATTGAGAAATATTCGTATTACAAATCTGCAGATGTTTGCGTGTTTCCCTCTATATATGAACCGTTTGGTATTGTATTACTTGAAGCAATGGCATGTGGAAAACCAGTAGTCGCATCTAATGTCGGTGGGATACCATTTGTTGTGGAAGAGGGAAAGACAGGATTGCTATTTGAAAGTGGTAATGTGGAGGATTTAGCAGATAAGATAATGACAATATTAAAGAATGAAGAATTAAGAGAAAAGATGGGTGAAGCGGGAAGAGAAAGAGCAAAAGAGTTTACATGGGATAAGATCGCGGAAAGAACGGTTGATGTGTACAAAGAAATATTAAAAGGGAAATAATAATCATAAATGCCTTGTCAGCATACCTTTTTTCCCCATGATTCCATCAATAAATCCGTATATAATCCCTTTTATGAGTTCAGGTTGTCTTTTTAGAATTCTGACTCCAAGCTGGATGATAAGGTTTATAGTAAAGAATAGAAGGAATGAAGGCAAATAATATCTGCAATTTTTTCTATAGAACAAAATAAAATTTCTTGTCCAATAATAAACTAAAGTTGGACTTACTTCACCACCTGAACTGGAATAGAATTTGTGCCAAACCTTTGATTTTGAGCACCCTACAAGATAAAAACCTCTTCTTTTTGCCCTATAACACCAGTCTGTTTCGTCCATATATAAAAAATATTGATTGTCAAATAGCCCAATCTTTTTTATGATTGAGGTCCTTACTAGCATAGCAGCTCCATTTAAACGATCACAGTTGGTTGCAGTTTCATCAGCATCTGTTATATCATATTCCCTTCCAGTTAGTAAATTTAATTTTCCTCCAATTGATTGAATTTTATATTGATCATAATAATAATAGATTGCAGGTTGAAGTGCTGCAATTTTCTCATCTCTCTCCCCAACCTTCACCAACTCTCCCAAAAACTCCTTATCCACCACAGTATCATTATTCAAAAGCAAAATATAATCGGTTTCTCTCTCTCTTAAGATATATTCTATCCCAATATTATTACCTCTAGCAGGCCCACGATTTTTCTCAATTCGTAATATAGAAAGTTTTTGATAGGGCGGTAATGCGTCCCATTCTTTTTCTTTTTTCAATACCTTAACCCCTTTTTCTTCTTCATCATAAAATAATTCTTCAATAGATTCTATCGGTTTTCTTTCCGCGTCATAGTCAAAAAACTTAGATTCAACCTGAATTTTACCTGCCGCCCATTCTTTTATTCTTGATACTGAATCATCCTCTGAACCATTGTCAACAAGGATAACCTCCCAATTGGGATACGTTATCTTATAAACTGATTCCAAACATTCTATTGTATCCTCCCATCCATTATAGTTAAGGAGAAGGATTGTAACCTTGGGGTTACTTTCTATAGTCGCATTTGACATAAATTTTTCTAAGTATTCATTTAACGCTTCTTTCCATCCGGGCATAATATTTATACCTAAATCATTTAAATGCTTATTCTCCAAAACGGTATATTTAGGACGAATAATATTTGAAACGCTTTCTTTTCTACCTCTTTTAACTAATTTAGTTGTTGAGTTCGTCTGTTTTATTATTTCTTCCCCAAATTCGAACCAACTACAAAATCCTTCACTGGTAGCATGGAAAATACCAGGCTCATTTGTTTCTATAATACGTTTGATTTGCTCTGCGAGATTTTCTGTAAAAGTCGGAGTGCAGATTTCTTCCCCTCCAAATTCAACTATCTCTTTATTTTCAATTAATTCTAAAAACATATCTACAAAATTTTTCGACCTCTTACCCCGGCAGGGGTGTTTTCCATATAATCCCGCAGTACGAATGATGATATATTTTTCAAGTATTGATGATATATAGAATTCGCCTGCTAATTTAGTAATGCCATACGTATTTAAAGGTCGTGTGCAATCTTCTTCTGTATAAGGTTTATTTTTTTGCCCATCAAATACATAATCCGTACTTATATGTACCAATATGCAGTCATTCTCTTTACACCAAATAGATAAATTCCGTGTACCGATGCCATTGACTAAAAAAGCCTTTTCTGGATAGTTCTCACATTTATTTAAATCAGGATATACCGCAGTATTTATGATAATATCTGGATGAATTTTATTTAAACATGAATCAACCGAATCCGGTTGAGTAATCTCAATATCATCATGAAGTAAGGGAATGGCGTTATAAATATCTTTTAAGCATAAGTAAATGTCAGATCCAAGCTGTCCCTTTGCTCCAATAATCGCAATTTTTTTCATGTCATTCCCTCTATCTAAAATTTATATCATATAATCTTTACCTCCGGTATAGGTATAATAAATTTCCCACCCATTTCTTTATATTTTGATTGCTGTTTCATAATTTCATCAGCGAAATTCCATGCAAGAATCAATATGTAATCTGGCTTAGTCTCGTATATCCTTTCAGGGCTATAAACAGGAATGTGAGTCCCAGGAGTAAATTTATTTTGTTTCATCGGGCTTAAATCAGCAATAAACTCGATTAGTTCAGGTCCAATACGATAATAATTTAATAATGTATTTCCTTTAGCTGCTGCTCCATATCCAATAACCGTTTTATTTTCGCTTTTTAATTTTTGTAGTAGACCAACCAAATCCTCTTTGAGCTTTTCAACATGTGCAGCGAATTTTATGTATGCCGTTACTTCATTTAGTCCTTTCTCTATCTCCAATGAAACCAATAGATTTACATTTTCATTAATATTATATCCCGATTTTTTCTTACTTACAAAAACTCTAATTGTCCCTCCATGAATATTGACCTTCTCAATATTAACAATTTTTAATTCATGCATTTCAAAAAGTCTCTTTAACGGTCTAACAGCAAAATAAGAAAGATGCTCATGGTATATAGTATCAAATTCAACATTCTCTAATAAATCCACCAGATAGGGTACTTCAATTACAAAAACCCCTTCATCTTTCAAAAGATATGAAACTCCACTCAATAAATCATTCAAAATATTAGTATGAGCGACTACGTTTGTGGCTGTAACAGCATCCGCTTTTCCATTCTCTTTTACTATTTTCTTTGCAATAGCTTCTGAAAAGAAGTCATTTATTGTTTTGATGCCGTTTTCTTCTGCAATTTTTGCAATATTCACCGCAGGTTCAACACCTATAACCTTAAGACAAAAATTTTTAAATTCTTTTAATAAAGTTCCGTCATTACTCCCTATATCTACAACCAATGATTCACTATTTAATTTAAAATCATTCACGACTTCCGTAGCTAAGCATTCAAAGTGCTTTCGCAACGCTTCAGACGTTCCCGATACATAGACGTAGTTTCTAAAAAGAATTTCGGGAGGCACAATTTCATCAATTTGCAATAAACCGCACGATTCACACCACACCGCTCTAAGAGGATAAGAAATCTCCTTTTGGCCTATTTGGTTTTTATCCAAAAAGGCATTTGCTAAAGGCATTTCACCCAAATCTAAGATCCTCTCTAATTTTTTACTTTTGCAAATTCGGCAGCTCTCAAGTTTCAAACTTCCAATCCCCATACGTTTCAATAAATTCTCTAAAACTTTTTGCTTCTGAATCTTTTTCAGATAAGATTGGATCATTCACAGGCCAATCAATTCCTAAATCTGGGTCATTCCATCTGATAATACCTACACTATTGGGAGCATAATAGTTATCCATTTTATACAAGACTTCGCAGTTTTTTGTTAAACTGCAAAATCCATGAGCAAAGCCCCTTGGGATATATACCATCTTCTTGTTATCCACCGAAAGCGTGATACTGTCCCAGTTTCCGAAAGTTGATGAATCTTTTCTCAAATCAATAAAAACGTCATATATCTCACCGCTTATAACCCTTACTAACTTTGTTTCCATATGTGGCGGGAACTGAAAGTGCATGCCTCGTATTACGCCCTTTTCTACGGACAACGAGTGATTTTCTTGAACCCAATTCCTATGAATTCCATATTTTCTGAAGATTGTATCGTCATAAACGCGCATGAAAAATCCTCGAGTGTCTCGGAAGACCTCCGGTTCGATTATCATTACGCCCTTTAGTTTTGTTTCTGTCACTTTCATATCCATTACCTTTATTCTTTAATATTTCTAAATTGTAGATTTTCGTTTAGCTTCTCAATATATCGATTGATTTGATTAACATCAAATTCATAAGTCAAATTATCTTTTTTGTACCATTCAACTGTAAATTTTATAGCAGCATCTACATATAAGATCGGCTCCCATCCCAAGCAATTTAAAGCTTTGCTTATATCTAACATTAAAAATTTAGTCTCATGCGATTGATTCTTGTCAGATTGAGTTACATCTTTCCAATTACCTCTACCCCAATATTTAATCACTTTTTTTACCATCTCTTCTACGGTCAATATAGAGTTATGTTTAGGACCAAAATTCCATGCTCCTGAATACTTTTGCTCATCCGTATACATTTTAGAGGCTAACAATAAATAACCATAGAGCGGTTCTAAAACATACTGCCATGGTCTTATCGCTTTCGGCATTCTTATTTGAATTTCATAATTGTTTTTTAGTGCTTTTATACAATCTGGAATTAATCGGTCTTTTCCCCAATCACCACCACCAATAACATTTCCCGCCCTAACCGAAGAAATTGCTTTATTAGAATAAAAAAAGGATTTTTTATATGCAGTTGTTATTAATTCTGAACAGCCCTTGCTCGAACTGTAAGGATCATAACCTCCCACCGGATCATTTTCTCGATATCCCCACGTCCATTCTTTATTTTCATAGCATTTATCACTTGTGACGTTTATAGTCACTTTAACGGACTCGGTTTTCCGAACTGCTTCAAAAAAATTAACTGTTCCTCCAACATTTATATCATATGTTTCTTTAGGTCTTTCATATGATAATCG
The DNA here is from genome assembly GCA_013180565.1 of Candidatus Methanophaga sp. GoMg3.2. Next base: position 13,723 of record QBUN01000415.1, read on the forward strand.
TACCAAAGCTTGTGCTGCTAGATGGAAAGCCATATCTGGTTTATATCTCTTGAATACAGCTAATAACTTATCATAATCCCTAATATCTCCGATTACACTTGTAATCTTATCTTCTAAATTCGTTACAACAAAATTATCATTTTCAGTATAAGGCGGTAATGCATAACCTACAATATTAGCTCCCAATTCATTCAGCCAGATAGAAAGCCAAGATCCTTTAAACCCTGTATGTCCCGTAACCAAAACGGTTTTCCCATCAAAGACATTATCGAATAATTTTCTCATTTCCATACTCTCCAAAATGCTTCATTATTTTCCCACAATTTATTGAGATATTGCACATCTCTATAAGTATCCATACATGCCCATTCCCCTTTATGTTCATATACTATTAATTCACCATCTTCTGCTAACTGCTCTAAAGGTCCAAATTCGAAATCACAATTATCATCTTCTGATAAATAATCAAAGATTTTTCGATTAAATACAAAGAACCCACCATTTATTAAACCTTCAGAAACCTGCGGTTTTTCACTAAATGAAACAACCCTATTATTTTCGACTACTAAATCACCAAACCTTGACGGTGGTCTGACACCTGTTAGTGTCCCTATGCGGCCATGACTTTTATGAAAGGACAATAATTCATGCAGATTTATGTTCGCTACACCATCCCCATAAGTAAGCATGAATAAATCTTCTCCCACATATTTTTCTATTCTCTTTATCCTCGCACCTTTCAAAGCCTTCTCTCCGGTATCAGCCAGAGTGACTCGCCATCCTGTTTCTTTATGATTACTGTGAATATCTACATGTTTATAGCTACCTAATTCTACGGTGAAATCGTTATTTAAAATCTCATAGTTATAGAAATAACTTTTAATCTTTTCACCTTTATAGCCTAAGCAGAGAATAAAATCCTTAAACCCCTGATGAGCATATATCTTCATTATGTGCCATAAGATTGGTTTATCGCTGATTTCTATCATAGGCTTTGGTTGGTATTCTGTTTCTTCCTTTAGTCTTGTTCCCATGCCGCCGCAGAGGATGACGACAGGTATTTTATATCTCTTCATTTTTATAGTTATATATTCCCTGTTTCTTACTCTTAAAATAATCTGCTACTCTCTTTCCACTAAGAAAAGCCTGGTCACTCCACAAATATGCCCATTCTCCAAACCTGCCACAATAATAAATTCCATTCTCAGTAAGAAACCTATGGATAGTTTCAAGAGCTTTTTTTCGCTTAGTATCATAGATTACATAACCATATTCTATGTTAATATATCCTAAGTAGTTTATTTCATTGGGGCCAATATTTTCCGTTTTGTGGATGCATTGAACGACTTTATTAATTAACTCTTTCCTTTCGACAGTTAATGACTTGTCTTTTGAGTACGGGATTTCTACTTGTAAAGTCTCACAATTTTCGGGCGCATTATTTTTTGCAAACTGGGACATATAAAAAATCCGGGTATAAGGGATTTCATCATCATAATAGTAATTCCATTGGGACGGCGTGTCAATCTTCCGTTTTATGTAAAAATTTAACATCAAGAGGGATATCCACTTCAAACAGTTTGTTGCATCTAACACACCCGTTGGAACATTTTTGATGCACTTTATGAGTTCAGGCAAAGGAATAGTTGAGATTAAAATTTTATACGGCTTAACTTCTCCCGTATTTAAATGAACTTCTTTTCGCTCCAAATCAATTTCAGTAGGATATGCTTTTAATTTGATGTCTAAGTCAGTTTCAAGTATTTTCAAAAATGACGCATAACCGCCTTCCGTGGGATATCGAAAAGTTGTAATGTAGTGGCGGTTGTCCCTTGGAATGTCTAAAGCGCCGTCTATTACCGTTTCTAAATCCGGCTGGTGTAGTCTTGTTCCAATCCAATCGGTAGTTAATTGTTGTGGATTAACAGTCCAAAATTTTTTAGTATATTTATCGCTAAAATGTTCTGCAAAGAACTTCCCAAATTTTTTACGACACCAATCACCGTAATTTTTTATCTCCGATCGATCTTCATATTTAGCGTGAATAAAATCTATCAAAGATTTTTTCACCACTTCTTTGGGCAAGCTATGCAGATTATTTTGTGGTTCGTGTTCTATCCAATATCCATGCCAATAATCTAAAGATGAAACCCGCTTTTCTTCATAATTACCGTTTACGGATTTCGCAAATAAATCCTTTACATATTCATCTGATGTAAATGAAACGTGCGAGCCATAATCAAAGATAAGATCATTATACCTTTTTGATCTGCAAAGACCTCCAACTTCTTTTTCTTTCTCATACAACGCCACTTCAAAGCCGTATTTTTTCAAATGGTATCCTGCACTTAGACCTGACGATCCAGCACCCAATATTATAACTTCCATTTTTTCATTGCTCCGATTTTGATAATACTCTTTCATCCATAAACGGATAAAACTTTTTAAGTATATATTTTAGATGTTCTTCGCTCAACCCCGGGTAAACTTGCATCAAAAACGTGTCATTCATAATATGAGCAGTATTAAATAGATTGCCACATACACGATACTTAACATTTGACTTACGGTATAGAGGAACTAGGGAGGCCATTAATCGTCTAAAGGTAGTTCACTGGCTTGAAGCATTCCGTCATTTTTAGCGTACAAGTCATGATCAAATATGTGAACCAGATACATCTGTTCAACCCAGGGATCTTTAAATTTTCCAACATAATATTTTAATCCATAAATTTTAGATATTTTTCTCAGTTCGTGAGTTTTGTTAAAATCTGTTATTGCTAATCGCTCCCCATTAAAATCCCCATAGGAAAATCCCATAATGTCGTCGAAATAGGAGTGGATTCTAGGCAAAAATAAACTCTTATCTGCATCTAAAAGCTTGAATGCGTCCATGGTAGAGCTATACATGTCCATATCAAAAGCCATAAACGCTATGGGCTGTGGATTAGATTCTATAAACTCGAAAATTGTATCTTTCACCGGGCCCAAAATAAGCTTGCTCCTCCGTAGTCTATTTTGAAGCTTTTTTTTATCCATTGGAAAATATCCGTTGTTCCAGAGCTGAGGGAGATCCCAATAATCTTTTGGTTTTGGCAAACCAGTACCTGTGTCAAACCCATAAACGTCGATAGTAATTCCGTATATCTCTTCTACTTGTGAAGCGATTTCTTCCAAACAGATTAAACCATTTCCTCCTGCAACTCCAAACTCAATAACACTGACATGCGTAATTCCCAATTCTTTAGCAAGATCAGCACCGCATATCACCCCCCAGACATACGCCGGTTTTGCTTGAATTTGCAAAATAATTTTTCTAAATCGGAAAACCAACAAAGGGTATTTTGAGAAGTCCTTGCTGTAATCCACTTCCTCCAATTGCTGCAGCAGCAGTCTTTCGATTAACGTTCTTATTTTAGACAAGACACTCCCACTTATTTTATACAAAACTCTTTTGTTTCTCCAGAATATCATCGTCTGTCCTCCATTAGCTTTTTTGTAATGTTTCTTGTTTCTTTTATTTCTGCAAGATCTGCTTCTTCCATGCCTTGCACAAAAATAATATAGAGCGGCTTATCCCTCTCGTATTTTAGGCAACCAACTACGAAAATCCCTATTGGCAGCTGATAGTGTGCCAAAATATTTACTCCCGTTATACAGCACCGCATCATTTTCCCTTTATATCCTAAACGTAAATACAAAGTCTTTAAAATCATATGAGCATATATTTTCATAATAGGCCATAAGATCGGTTTGTTTCCAATCTCGATCGTAGGCTTTGGTTTGTATTCCATTTCTTCTTTTAGTCTTGTGCCCATACCGCCGCAGAGGATGACGACAGGCATTTTTCGGTTTCAATCATGCCTCTTTATACCTTCTTTAATCAACGTTATATCCTCCTTAGAGATTCCCCCTAATGCAGCCAATGCGAGGAAATATATCACGCCTGCTATCGTTACCACCATAAGAACATTAAAACTTTTGATATAATAAATACTTATCCCCATGATAATCCCCGCGGCGATGGTTTTTGCTGTTACATTCAGTAATGGCAATCGGTATAAATGCATTGAAACATAATAAAAAAGCAACGCAAACAAAAGGATTTCTGTAATGACTGTCGTTATACTCGCTCCGACGTAGCTCATTATCGGGATGAGGAATAAATTTAAAATGACATTTAAAATCGCACCAATTCCAGTAGAGACCGCAACTATTTTCTCGTTATTTATTGAGAGTAATATAGTACCAAAAAGCCAGTTCAAAGCGCCAAAAACATTCCACCATATTAGTATCTGAAGTGCTATAATAGAATGAGTATATTGATCACCATAGAGAAGTAAAATAAATTTGTCCGCTAATAATGTCGTTCCTATTCCAATTGGGAAGAGGATAATAAACAAATATTTAAACGTTTTTTCGTATGCATTTTTAAGCGAATCTATAGAAGACGTATGAAATTTTGAGAATACCGGGAAAAACACACCTAAAAAAACACCGGGAATAAAGGAAAGACCTAATATAAGTGTAACCGCGGCGTTATACCATCCGACAGGTGCATCTCCTACCATCATCGAGAGCATCACCGCATCTATTCTGACATATATAATTACAAAAATGGCTGCTAAACCAAACGGAATAGCATTTCTAATTAAAGTCTTCCAAAAAGCAAAATTCACTTCAAATTCTGGTTTTTCGAACTTTTTAACCATAACGATCAAACTAAACACAACGTTGATAATGCCCCCAAGGAGATACACAGAAACCACCTGGATTAAGTCATATCCCAAAAATAAGAGAGTCAGCCCTATTGCTACAACGATGACCTGCTGGATGATTGTTAAAAGAGAATCATACTCCATCTTCTCAAAAGCATGGAATATCGCTCTGAATAACTGACCAAAAGAGTTTAAAACAGTGGAAGCTCCAAAGATATAGACGAGTACCTTTGTATCAGACGGATAATGCATCAGATTAACCACAGCGACAACTAATGTGAAGAAGATAAGGGATAAGAAGAGTTTTATGATTAAGATATTGCCCATATATTTCTTAGCAAGTGTTTTATCTCGTGCAACCTCTCTAATCGTTAATTGGTTAAACCCCAAGTCCATAAGAACTGCAAATAATGCAGTGAATGCAAGTGCAAATGAATATTTTCCAAAGGCAACGTCACCGAAGCACCGGGCAAGCGATACGGTAAAGATTAGACCTAAAATCATCGTTACAACGTGCATCAGAGTTAATGCGCCGGTGTTTTTAGCTATGGTTTGGATGGTGTTCATGGTACCCTTATGGAAAGGAGGGGAGTTCTCTTCGAGAAGAGTTGTTCTTTTAATAACTTACTGCTTTTGCTAACGGTTTTTGACTTAATATTGGCTCTAAGAAGTCAATTACCGTCTTCGATGCATCCAGTATCTCTATTTTTAACTAATTTCCCCTCCTTCGTATAGTGTAATATCCGCTCTTCCCCCGCTTCTTTTCCATAATCCGGCTTTTCATCACTTATTCTTATATCCAAAGCATCTGCATCAGGGTAGTATTTTATCCTCACCTATTCCACCCCTATAGTATCTATTACTGCCTAATTTCAGTTAGTTTCTTTTTATCTCTACTAAAACCTACTCATTCTCTTCTAACTTTATCTTCTCCAACGGCTTCAAAACACCCTCCGCATATATCGCTTTTGTTCTCATAGTTATCACAAAGATTAAGTTGTCCTTCGAACCTTAAAAATATTAAAATATTGTCCCTTTTTATACTTTTACACTCGTTACACTCAACCTTCTCACTGCGCTTACAGCAGTCATAACCAATGTGAACGCGGATAGCGCAAGTAAAACAGGTCCTAATCTGATCCCCCAAGGTGTATAATTCAGCCCAAGCCCAACAAACACGACCACGCAAATACTCAATCCAATACTTAACGCTATCCTTTCAAGCGCATCCAGTTCATCTCTTCCTGGAAACAATGCAGAAACAAGCGAATATCCCGGCAGAAATAACACCAGAGGAAACCCAACCACTGCTCGTATTGGCGTGGCATTTAACGGTGGAACGGTAATTATAACCACAGATACAATCACAAATGCAACTATGAATATAAGGTCATTCTTCGGTATTGCATCTCTTTTATTTATTCTTGCATTCATGCTCATATAATCTTGTTTGCTGCAAAAGATATAAAAAGGCATATTAATATAACAATGTAATGGAAGAAGAGAAAAAGGTAGTATATGCAATAATCGCCGCATGTATAATAGGAATCTTCATAGTTGGGTTCTTAGTTGTGACTCATATCCCTATGAAAAAGGACTTTTCCGAGCTTTATTTTAAGGAACACGGAAAACTTCCAAAGATTATCAACGCCGGTGTAGAAGAACAATTCGCGTTCACTGTTGCTTCCAATGAGCTAAATATAACATCATACAAGTATGTAGTTTCTCTTGAGGATGAGATTCTCGCTGAAGGGAATTTTATTCTTCACCCAGATGAAAATATCACGGTTACTGCATCCTTTGTACCAACAAATACAAGCCTTGTCTTTGTTCGCAACTTAACAACTACTGAGTCCAGCCATCTTATCTCTGGTAACCCTTTCGTCATAACATCTGGGAACACGAATGTGGAATCCGATGGACGAGTTTTAATGCCTGTTAAATTCCCCATAGCAGGTGATAAAAATAACACTATCTTCTTGAAGATAGATCCAAATTCAAGTGAAGAATACACGTTCAGATATAGTGCAAAAGAACCGGTTACCGAAACGTTAATCTGCTTTGACACCTCAAAATCTAAAAAAAACCCCTCCTAATTGTATTGAGGCAAGATACATATCTCAAATTGGTATCAATCTATCGAATTATAATATTTTAAGTAATATAACTATATTCCCTCGGACTGGCTTTGATTTTATAAATGCTACCACAATAATAACCAGCAATCATGGAAATATTCGAATGAGTTACGAAAAGACAATTTTGGAATATCGCTATGAGCCCCAAAAAGTATCCGTAGAAGTAATACCAGAAGACGGGACGGAATACGAGATTCATTACTGGACAATGGTAGTGTGATCTAAACGGCTGGGAAATTGGAAAGTTATCTTTGTATGATGCCCGTTTTCTTCGCTCTTTCTTCCTCGGATACCACCTTCGCTCAAAATCCTGTGGATTTCAAGCAATTAATTGCAAAATGCAGAGTGCAAATTGAAAAATGCAAAATATACGATATAGATGGATTTTTCCAAACAGCCCTCAACAGATATGTCAGGTGCAGTTCATTAGAAACCTGGAAAAAAAACCTGGTAACCGGGTATCACAAGCGTTTGAAGCACTCGACGGTTAAGGGTTGACCTTGACATAAACGAAGGGCATTATTGATTTCGTCTTTGCAAATAGGTCTATAAACACTACACCAACTGCTATGATGTTCATAAAGGGTTGAGGGAGCTCCACTTTACCGCAAGCGACCGATATACATACTATGACTAAATTTTCGACACTTTTTAATTCGCCGGTATATCCCTTGCCTACATCGAAATAGTCATTGAGTACGCTAATCTTCCCCCTGGAATCAACTCCCCTGATAAAATGGATATTCCCTGTGACCAGGGGTAAGCGGTCCACAGCGATTGTAAAATCTTCCGGCAGCGTGCGTTTAGGATCAACCACCTTCAGCTTCTGATTTCTCAACTTCCACGCATTAAATTAAATTTATTTTCTTTTTCGAAGAATATCACTGACTTTTTCCGTATATCATTCAGGTCAGTAAATTGTTCCTTTTGCCAGAAGCGTTTATCAAAACCTTTGTTGAATTCCTCTATCGTTCCGTTCATCCAGGGTCTTGACGGAGCGATGAACACCACTTCGATTCCTACATATAAAGCCAATCTTTTAGGGTATACGATGGTGTGAACCTTTCCATCCAAATAAAAGAAAAAAAAGTTCCCATTGTGAGAATTTTCTCACGATAAAGGTGAAAGTGTATAAACCTTTCGTTTTCGCTTCAAAATTCGGTGGGACTTTGAACCGAGATAAAAAATAAAAAAAATAAAAAAATGTTTTTTTTCTTTTGTCTTTTGGGTGTTTATATATAGCCTAGTTTAGCAGCTTATGGGCAGCCTAACCAGTCACCAATTCCAGGTTGATTACAATTCAACCCAATCTCGATAGTCTTCTCTATCTGGAACTGTCCAATAGTCTCCTCTTTACCGTAAGCAATTGTGTGATGATGCTTGTTTGGATCTTTAGCTGCGAATCCTATGTGCGATATACCAAGTACATCTGCCGATACTGTCTGCATTATTGATAACTCAGGCCCCTGGACAAGTCCCAGTGCAGTAACACCGTCACCATATGTCACAACAGTTTCTTTCTTCTGCAATTTCTCACATTGTACGAAGTTAGCGTCAGTAACTGCAC
>QBUN01000302.1 GCA_013180565.1 Candidatus Methanophaga sp. GoMg3.2
TGTACCTATAGCCCCGCATCCGTATCGGTGTATTCTCCAGTCTCTTTGTTTTTGTAGCTACTCGTATTTGACTTGAGTACAAAACCGTTTTAAATAACTATAACAAAAAATATCTGAAAAAGGGATAAAAATAATAAATTGATTTATAAGGGATATAAAAACCGTGCCCTAAAACAGAAACAAAAAAATCCGTGTAAATCCCTGTCTTAACTAGAAGGAGGATACAATGAACTTTTCAAGGGAAAGTTATTTATAGTCCTAACAAATATCCAAACTAACTATGAAAAAGATAGACGTGTTGGTTTTAGGGGGAAGTGCAGGAGGATTGACCGCAGCAATATCAGCGAGGAGGAATTATCCTGATAAGGATATTACTCTTGTCAGGCGCGAAGAGAAAGTGTTGGTTCCTTGCGGTATCCCGTACATATTTGGAACACTTGGTTCTGTAGAGAAGAACTTAATACCAGTAGACGAAATGCTCTCAGCCAATAAAATGGAATCAATCATAGATGAGGTTACGGAAATAGACAGGGCTAAAAAGGTGGTTAAGACCGCAAAAGGGGAAGAAATAGGGTATGAAAAGCTGATTTTAGCAACTGGTTCCTTGCCTATTATACCACCTATACCAGGAGTAGATTTAGAGCATGTATTTGTAGCGAAGAAAGACGTTGAGTATCTTAGTGGCATGCTGAAAACAATAGAAGCCTCAAAGAGGGTTGTAATTATAGGCGGTGGATTTATAGGTATGGAGTTTGCTGACGATCTAACTAAAAGGGGACTCGATATAACAGTAGTAGAGATGCTACCGCATTGCTTGCAACTGAATTTTGATGATGAATTTTGCGATAAAGTCGAGGAGAAGCTAAAAGAGAAGGGAGTGAAACTCCTCACTGATACCACTGCTGAGGAGATAGGAGGAGAAAAGGGAAACGGAGTGGAATATGTGAAGCTAAAGGGTGGAGCGAAGTTAAATGCTGACGTGGTGATATTAGGAATTGGTACCAGACCAAATACTGAAATAGGAGAGAAGGCAGGATTGAAAATCGGTGATACTCATGCTATATGGGTGGACGATTTTCAAAGGACATCTGATCCAGATATATTTGCTGTAGGGGATTGTGCAGAGAAAAGATTCTTCCTTACCGGAACCCCTGCACCATTATTGCTTTCTTCTATTGCTGGGATGGAAGCGAAAATAGCAGGTGCAAACTTGTTTGGGTTACGATATAAGAACGATGGTGCAGCAGGTGCATTTGCAACAATCATGGCAGATACTGCATTTGGAGCAGTGGGATTGACTGAAAGGTCAGCTAAGGAGGCAGGAATAGAGTATGTGAAGGGGGAATTTACTACTACAGATAAACATCCAGGAACGTTGCCAGATACAAAAGAGAGTCACCTGAAGCTACTATTCACAAAGTCAGGGGAGATAATAGGAGGAGAAGTATATGGAGGTATTGCAACTGGTGAAGTTACCAATATTATTGCTACGCTGATAGAAAAGAGGATGAGGATAGATGAACTTGTTACACTTCAAATAGCCACTCACCCATGGCTTACTGCTTCTCCTATTGGATATCTAATCTCAAATGCTGCGGAGATGGCGATAGGGGAACTAATTTAATTTAATTTAATTTAATTTAATTTGAATGCCATTTAAAAATGGAGATTAAAACGATTGGGGATGTGAAGGTGGCGGTTATGGTACCCCGATTTGATTCCCATACCGCTGAGGAAGTGGAGACAGCACTTACTGCCCTTATTGAGAAAGGGACTAAAAAGCTTCTATGTGCTTTCTCCCTGACCAAATACATCTCCAGTGCGGGTTTGAGGGTTCTCCTTTTAACTGCTAAAGAATTACAGAAATCCGGCGGTCAGCTTGTCCTGTGCTCCCTTAGCTCCACTGTGATAGAAGTATTCGAGATAGCAGGGCTTACTCAGCTTTTTACGATTTATAATTCTGTGGGACAGACATTGAAGGATTTGGAATGGAAAGATAATAAGACGGGAGAAAAGCATTGGGAAAAAAAATCCATTGACCCACGAATTGCGAGAGAAATAGGAGTTCATGGGTCGCACTGGCGTACCGCACATGGAGGCTACTTTGCTAACTCTACCATTGCTCGTCCTTTGATTTCGGCACTCAAGGATGCCATTGCAATTTCGTCTCCTGCCGTAGTAGCAGACCTTGGTGCTGGTACGGGCTTTATTTTAAGCGAATTGCGTATGCATGGTCAATATCCAGGAGTTAGGCTCATAAATGTGGATATTTCAGAACGCCAACTTGAGAAAGGGGTGGACTCCCGCATTTTATCTTTGCACGTTTCAATAGATGAAATCACACGTGAAGTTTTAGATCCCGGAAATAGACCATTGTTGTTTGTCATGCGCTCGGTACTCCATTATTTCGGGCACAAGGGTCTGCGTCCTCTTCTTGCCTATCTGCGTTCACAGATGAAAACCGGCGAATTCTTCGTGCATCAAACTATCTGCTTCGAGCAGGAGTGTGATGCACAGCGAATAAACTTACTTTATCAACGAATGCGAGTTAATAAATGGTTTCCTACCGTTAGTGAGCTGAGCACATACTTAAGGGAAGAGGGTTGGACAGTAGAGCGTATCTCTCCAGCGCCAAATATACTTGCAACATCTCAGGATTTAGCTGAACGCTATCAGCTTGGTAAAAAAGATATTTATCGTATCCGCGATGAGATAAGTCAACTGTATGGTGAGGCACCCGGAATGTTCGTTGCCACTCCGGATGGTTTTTATGAGTATGGACATTTTAAAATATTCACTTGTAGAGCTACCTGAGCACACCAAAACAAAAAATCCGTGTAAATCGGTGTCCTGAATAGAAGGGGGTAGTGGAATACTTACTATATACAGAAAAAGAAGAAATAATAAGAGGGAGGGGAACGAAAAAGATAAGATGAAAGTTGTTGTGTTGGGCGGGGGATTTGGAGGTGTGAGTACCGCAAGCGAGCTGCGAAATCGCTCGAAAGACCTTGGTATTACTCTGGTTGACCGCAAAACGAGACTTGAATATCAGGCGGCACATCCGGAGATACTGAGTGGAAAAGTTACACCAGATGAGACTTCAGGTGATTTAAATAAATTCACAGCAAAAATAGGTGCAAAATTCATAAATGATACTGTGGTAAACATTGATTTTAAAGCGAAAAAGGTGAAGACGAGAAACGAGGGAAGAGAAATACCATATGATTTTCTCGTGATTTCTATCGGTGCCGAGCAGACATTTTTTGGTATCTCCGGTGCAGAAGAGCGGTCATGCTCTGTCAATACGTTAAAAGGTGCGGTAGAGACGAAAAATGCACTTGATAAACTCGATTTCTTCGCAAAGGAAATTTGCATTGCCGTTATAGGTGCCGGGTTAACAGGCGTAGAAGTTGCCGGCGAACTGATTGATTACCTCAGGGGCAAGGAAGCATCAGCGGGAATATCTATTGTGGAGATGATGCCACGGGTATTGCCAACTTTCCCCACCGAGAACGTGTCAAACTATGTGGCAAAATTCCTTTCAGATAGAGGTGTTGAGATATTGACGGAAACGGCGGTGCAAGAAGTAAGGGAGCACGAAATAACATTCAAAAATGGTAAGAAACGCCATTATGACATTATCATCTGGACGGCGGGGATAAAACCAAACAGCCTCTTAGAGAAACTCGAAGTACCAAAGGAGAAGGGGTGGCTAAAAGTGGACCCCTATCTTCGTGTGGAGGGTATGAAGGACGTATTTGCAGTTGGCGATACGGTATCTTTCGAAAGTGAAGGTGTTCGTGCTGGTCAGAATGTGGAAGAGGCAGAGCGACAAGGAGAAGTAGCTGCGGAGAATATAATAAAAACGATAAAAGCAGAAAAATTGAAGCGATATATACCAAAGAATACGATACAGAACCTAAGAGCTTTTATTTCGCTTGGTAGTAACAAAGCAGTGATGTATTTCAGAGGAATGGTGATAAAAGTCCTTGCATACCGGTTGAAGAAGTTCGTGGAATGGAATTATATGAGGCGATTTAAATAAAGGGTAAAAAGAGGTAAATAGATAAAATAAAAAAATGGAAGAAAAAAGGAGGGGAACTATGACAATTAAAGCAAATGATGTAATTGTGCCCTTGGATGTTCCAAAGGCAGTGCGGGAAAAGTATATCAACAATTATTTAGAGATTACCAAGAGAACTGGGCGATTGATGCTTTTTGCAGGCGATCAAAAAGTAGAGCACATGAATGACGATTTTTTTGGTGAAGGAATTCATCCGGATGATAGCTCGCCAGAGCATCTATTCAGGATTGCCAGTCAGGCGGAAATCGGTGTTTTTGCCACTCAGCTTGGTTTGATTGCCAGATATGGTATGCGTTATTCTGATGTTCCTTATCTGGTAAAACTGAATTCCAAAACAAATCTTGTCAAGACTCCTCAGTCCGACCCATTCAGCAAGCAGTGGCTGGATGTTCAACAGGTAGTGGATTTTCGTGATAACAGCGGACTAAATATACTGGCAGTGGGCTATACTGTCTATCCGGGAAGTGAGTATGAGGCGGAGATGTTCCGTCAAGCTGCGCAGATTGTCTACAATGCACATCAATATGGGTTGATAACCGTATTATGGATGTATCCACGTGGTAAGGCAGTAGCAGATGAGAAAGATCTCCATCTGATTGCGGGTGCCACGGGTGTGGCGGCATGTCTTGGCAGCGATTTTGTCAAGGTGAACTATCCCAAAAAGGAAGGCTATGAGTCAAGAGAGATATTTAAAGAGGCCATCCTGGCAGCGGGCCGCACAAAGGTAATTTGCGCTGGTGGATCCAGTGTTGATGTCGGGTCGTTCCTCAAAAGACTTCATGACCAGATACATATCAGTGGTGCTGCGGGAAATGCTACGGGTAGAAATATTCATCAAAAGTCGCTCAAAGACGCAATCAGAATGTGCAATGCCATTTATGCTATCACTGTGGAAGAGGCGAGCGAGGAAGAAGCTATAAGGATATATCATTCAAAAACTTGAAGGTAATCTCTCATCGCTATCTTGGTGATCCAGAAGCTCTTCGAAAAGCAGTCGAGGCGGTCGTCACTCAAGTGAAGTTGTGATGATATAAGATGTACGGGACGTGAAGGTATGGGACGTGAAAATTTTATTAACCAGGTCCAACTAAGATTTGGAACAAGTGGTCTCAGAGGCCTTGTTGAGAGCATGACCGACATGGAATGCTATATAAACACTTGTGGCTTTATTGACTATCTTATTGCAATTGGAGATATTAAAACAGGTGACATCATATACATTGCTGGTGACCTCAGGTTTTCAACTGAGAGAATTATGATTGCAGTAGCTAAAGGGATTGAGGATTCGGGCAGTAAGGCAGAAAACTGTGGCAGAATTTCTTCTCCCGCTTTAGCATACTATGCCATGCAAAGGGGTAAAGCCAGCATTATGATTACTGGAAGCCACATCCCAGAGGATAGAAATGGCATTAAATATAACAAAAGGGAAGGAGAAGTCTTAAAGTCAGATGAGCCCGGCATCCTTACTCATGTGGCTAAGATAAGAAAAGAGGAATATGCCAAAACTGAGGAAGAGTCAATATTTAATGAAAAGGGCATGCTAAAAAAGCCAATCTCCTTAGGCCCAGTCAATTCCGAACCAAGGAAGTTTTATATTGACCGCTACTTACAGGTATTCTCAAAAGATTCTCTCAAAGGGAAGAAAATTGTCTTCTACCAGCACTCGGCTGTGGGAAGGGATATAGCAGTAGAGATATTGGAAGGTTTAGGCGCCCAAGTTATCCCTGCTGGCAGGAGTGATGCATTCATCCCGGTGGATACAGAGGCAATAAGAGAAGAAGACCTTAAATTAGTAAAGAATTGGGCCGACCAATACCATCCCTTTGCTGTCCTCTCAACAGACGGGGATTCAGATAGACCCTGGCTATCAGATGAGAATGGAAGGTTCTTAAGGGGAGATATGTTAGGCGTTTTAGCAGCCAAATATCTTGGAGCGAACTTTGCTGCCGTTCCTGTAAGCTCAAATGATGCCGTTGATACGGAATTAAAGGAAAAGCTTAAGTTAACAAAGACCCGGATCGGCTCACCGCATGTAATTAAAGCAATGCTTGATGCTGTTGATAACGGATTTAAGAAAGTAGTCGGTTGGGAGGTAAATGGAGGATTCCTTACCCAGACTGACTTTCAAATCAATGGAGAGCCTTTAAAAGCCCTTCCCACAAGGGATGCTATTCTTCCGTTAATCAGTGCTTTGCTTTTAGCTATTAAGCAGAAAAAGAGAATGTCACAGCTAATTGATGCTCTCCCTGAGCGATTTACCCAGGCAGACCGGATAAAGTTCCCTATCCAGATGCAGGAGTTTAGGAAGATGAGCGGAAAAATCGTCGAAAGCATTTCTCCTGAGGATAAAAACATAGATCAGGCATATTTTGATGACCTGATAACAATTGTCTACAAGGAAGGAGAAGAGAAGGTGCTTTCTAAAGAAGAACCATTAGCAGAAGACTTGCAGATAAAGAAAAAGCAACTTGAAGAGATTTACTTTAATTCACCCGGGTTTAAACCCCTCTTTGGGATGATATTTACAGATGGAGTGCGGATAATCTTTAAAAACAACGACGTCATCCACTTCAGACCATCAGGCAATGCGCCTGAGTTTAGATGCTATTCCAATGCCAATACCCAGGAAAGAGCTGATGAGATTGTAACCCTGGGAATAACGGAAATCATACCGAAGATGGAAAAGGGACTTATTGATGTATCTCTAGCATGGCCGGATGATGCAGCCAAAAACTACTTAAAAGATCCGTCCTTTATTGATATTAAACCCCAGATTGCTGATTATAACTGGGGAGGAAAGGGTAAAAACGCCTTTATACCCGATTTCCTGGGAATAACCGATTGGAACAAATTTGCTGCTGAAGCATGGTATGGTTCTCATCCTAAATTACCCAGCCTAATTGAACCCCTATTGCTACCTTTAAATGAATTCATTGGCTGCAATGATGAAATAGCCAGAGCGATATTAGGAGAACGGATTTTTAGAATTTTCGCATACCGCCAAACGCTTCCAGTAATGTTTAAGGTTTTAGACGCTCAAAAGCCACTGTCTATCCAGGCTCACCCTTGGAAAGGTTTGGCAGCAATACTCAATATACTGGATTCCGAGAACTATCCGGATGCAAATCTCAAGATTGAAGCTCAGTTTGCCATAGATAAGGGAGGGCTGAC
>QBUN01000301.1 GCA_013180565.1 Candidatus Methanophaga sp. GoMg3.2
AAATCCTATAGACTAACTTTTAGCTTAGTACTTTTTGTCTTATACCTGCTCATATCTGCCAGCTAATGGGCTATAGCAATAAAAATAGAAAGGTTTTTACGCTACAGACTAACTAAAATCTGTCATGCATTTCGTGAAGAAGAAGGTGAAAGGTAAAACATATCTATCGATAGGAGAAATGCATTGGGTGGACGGGAGGGCTAAAACCACCATATTAAAGTATCTTGGATCGGCAGAAAAGGTATATCAAATATTTCTGGGGCTGGATAAAGAAGAAACCGAATACCACCACAGATACCAATTTGCTGCGCCGCTGGCGCTACATCAGATAGCAGAGGAGATTAGGCTAATCGAAACAATCAACAGGCACACAAAGAAAAGGGAGCAGGGCTTCTCTGTCGGGGAATATCTTCACATTATTACCTTGAATCGGGCATTATATCCAAGAAGCAAAAGGGGTATAAGAAGGTGGTATGAAAGAACCATTCTCCCATTCATTTTGAGGATTCCACCGGAAAAACTCACGAGTCAGGCTTTTTGGGAACACATGGAATATCTGAACGAGGAAGAGATTGAGCGGATCGAAAAAGAGCTCAGTTCCAGGATTATAACGCTATACGACCTCAATACAGAGTGCCTGCTGTATGACATCACCAATTTCTACACCTTTATCCAGGAACACGAGGGCAACGAACTACCAAAAAAGGGTAAAAGCAAGGCTAAACGCTTCGATTTGAACCAGATTAATCTCGCTCTGCTTGTCACAAAAGATGGTGGAATCCCGCTTATGCACCAGACCTACGAAGGGAACAGGCATGACGCGAAGAAATTCCCGGAGATCATCAGTAAACTCACAGAGAGGCTAGTAATGTTCTCCAAAAACGTAGATAAAGTCACGATAGTCTTTGACAAAGGAAATAACTCCAAAGCTAGCATGAATCTGCTTGAGGACACTCCTTATTATTTCGTTGGATCGCTCAAGCCCTATGACTACAAGCATTTTATGGAAATACCGCTGGAGAAATTCCAGTTGGTTCCAATGGAAAATGGGGAAGAAGAAAAGAAAAAGGATGATATATACGCTTATCGCACGCGAGAAGATGCTTTGGGTGCGGAAAGGACAGTTGTTGTAACTTACGAGCAGAAACTTTATCATAGGAACCTGAAAACCTTCATAAAGAGTATTGACAAGAGGAAAAAGGAGTTTGAGGAGCTCGAATCGAAGATAGGACGGCGAAGATACAGAACAAAGTCGGCGATTGAGAAGAAAGCGGAAAAGATACAGGCAAAAGCTCCTGATGGGCTTTTCGATGTTGTGGTCGCCGAAGAAGATGGTAACATAACGCTTGATTACGCGGTGAACAAAACCGTCTACAAAGAGAAGCTTAAATCATTTGGAAAAATGATTCTGTTCACGAATAATCACGAATGGAGTACCACGCAGATAATAAATGTTTATCGGGGTAAAGCTAAGATAGAAGATGACTTCAAAAGGATGAAGAGCCCGATAATGATCAGTATAGAGCCAGTATTTCATTGGACTGATCAGAAGATAAGGGTGCATGCTTTTTGTTGTGTTCTTGCATTGATGCTATTATTGCTCCTGAAACGTAAATTACAGAGGGCTGGCGTTAAATTGAGTCTTGAAAGGATGGTAGAGGAGCTTTCTGATGTTCAACTCTCAGTTATCAAATTTTATGACGTAGATAAGAGGTTGTGTCTCCTTAATGACATGAATGAGGAGCAGAAGGCGATGTTTGATGTATTGGATCTAATGCGATACAAAAAGTTAGTCAGTATGAAGTTACGCTAGCTCTTTTATACCACATTCCACAGAATACCTGAAATGTCGCCTATGGGAAATTGAAAGACAGTGAGGGGAAAAAAGGTGCAGTTAAATATTTCCTTAAGTTATATAATGGCGAAAGTCAAGTGTATATAACTATAAACTGGTAAGTCCTCCACATACGCCCAGAACCGCAGCTATAACGTCAACTTTATTTTTTGCAAAATGTGGTCTTTCATTCATGATTCTTTTAGTAACAATCGAATTACACTTTTGATATTTTTAACTTTTTATAACATACTATATGACCTGCTTATATACCTCTAAAACTTCTTTTGCTTTATTTTCTATTCTAAATTGTTCCGCATACTTCCTTATCTTCTCATCATCCCATTCTTTATCCAAAGCTATTAAAATCTTCTCTGCCAACTCTTTTGGGTTTGCGGGCTCGCACAATAAACCATAATCTTCAGAAGTTATAATCTCTGGAGCACCACCAACTTTTGTGCCCACAAATGGCTTTCCACAGCCTAAGGCTTCAAACATTACATTTGGATTCCTTTCGTTTAAACTTGGCAAAGTAAATACATCACACGCATTTATCCAGATTGGAATTACATCATGTGGTTTTCCGCCAGTGAGTTTTACACAATTTTCTAATCCCGCTTTTTTGATTTGTTTCTTCAAATTATTTTTTAACTTTCCGCTGCCGACTATGATGCAAAGTACATTTTTTTGCGCTTTACAACTTCCTTCATCGCTTCGATTAAGTATTTGTGACCTTTTACAACTTCCAAATTGCCTACTGTGAGAATTATCTTCTTATCTGAAGGTAAATCTAGTATCTTTCTACACGCTTCCAAATCTCTTGGAAAAAACAAATCTGCCCTAAAGCCATTTTGTATAACTTTTGCAGGTGTTTTTACATTCAACTTTTTTATGCATTCTAAATTGCTATTGCTTACAGTGATTATAAAATCTGCGGCATTAAGCACGTATTCTATTTTCTCTTTCCATTCTTCATCTCTGAAAGGCAAATCATAAATGTCATAGCCACGAGCGGTAACGATAAAAGGACTATTGCATTTTTCCTTTAATCTTGCTCCCACATATCCTGCAGACCACGTAAACTGAGAATGACATAAATTAAATTTGATGTCTTTCTTTTTTATTGCTTTTTCTACGACTTTGAAATGTCTATCTCCAAGCTTTTTGTATTGCGAATCAAGGGGCGCATACAGGATTGGTGTTGGATACACATTGACATTTGATGGTTTATTCGTAATATCTATTTTTGAACCTAACTTAAAATGATCTAAAGCAGGAATGGGTATGTAGCTCGATATTTCTGCAATTGGATTATACATCACTAATACATAAACAGAGTCTAAATAAGTGCTTAAACATTCAATTTGATCTTTTTGAAAGCTGTTATAACTATGTGAGATCACTAACAAGTTATTAACATCAAGTTTGGATTTTTTATTCATACCTCAGCAATCCTAAAAGCAATCTTCCTACTTGCATCTCCCCTTCCAAATCGGTCCTTATGCGTTTTTAATAAAGGCTCAAAATATTTTATCATCTTGACAATCTCCGCTCTATTTGCGCCAACTAGAACATTCCAACCATCCTCAACTGTCTCCACCCACTCTGTATTCTCTCTCAATGTAACACATGGCACTTTCAATATATAAGCCTCTTTTTGAATACCACCAGAGTCTGTTATTATCTTCTTTGTATGATTCATCAATTTTAGAAAATCTAAATAACCCATTGGGTTTACCAATTTAATTGATGCTTTTAATTTATCGTGCAATCCATATTCTTTCAAAAATTTCTCTGTACGCGGATGTACAGGAAATACAATCGTCTCTTCTACCTTAGAAAAAGCATCAACAATATCCTTGAGATTCTCTTTATTATCCGTATTGCTTGCTCTATGAATAGTAGCCACTAGATACTCCTTGCTTTTTAAATCCAACTCATTTAATATCTTCGATTTATCTTCTGCAATTTCTAGATTATATAATAGCGAATCAACCATCACATCTCCGGTTAAATAAACACCATTAATAATCCCCTCTCGTTTCAAATTCACAACTGCGGTTCTCGTTGAACAAAACAGTAAATCAGAACAATGATCCGTTAAAACTCTATTGATTTCTTCTGGCATTGATTTATCAAAACTTCTCATTCCCGCCTCAACATGTCCAACTTTTATATGCAGTTTAGCCCCTGCCAATGCACCTGCAAGCGTTGAGTTTGTATCCCCAAAGACCAAAACCAAATCTGGCTTTTGTTCTAACAAAACTTTTTCTATCCTTTTCAGCATTTCTCCAGTCTGATAACCATGCATCTCCGATCCTACGTCGAGATGATAATTGGGTTCTGGTATCTTCAACTCGTCAAAAAATAACTTATTCATCTCATAATCGTAATGTTGCCCTGTATGAATTAAAACAGTTTTATGCTTTTTTTAAAATTCCTTTAAGACCGGTGTGCATTGAATAAATTCAGGACGCACACCAACCATTAATGCAACTTTCATATCCCCCTCCCACCTTCTTTATACTTCAAAAAGCTTTCAGGGTAATTTTCAACAAACCAAACCATAAACGTCGTTACATCTATTTTATCTTTCAGCAATTTCTCTTTTTTCTTTTGCCATTCCTCTTTCAGATCCGGCTTTTGAATAAGCTCAACTGCTTTTTCTATGGCTTTATCTGGGTCGTTATAATTAAACACTAAACCATATTTTTCTTCGAGTTCAATAAAATTACCCATTGTTCCAATAAGCGATGAAACATAAATCGAAGGAGTACCCAATATTGCACTCTCGGTTGCCATCGTAGCCCCTTCTCCAACATACAAACTCGCATAAAACAACAGATCATGCAACTTCTCCGGCGAGACTTTGATTTTATACTTCTCCAACTCTTTGGGCAACTGCCCCTCTGAAGTAATATACACCCGCCCGTATTTCTCCAGTTCCCGTACCAATTCTATTTTGTTTTGTATGCCGTGCTGTCCGACATCATGGCTTGCGCTCCACGAAACGAATCGCAAAATTATAAAAGTATCATCCTTGCTCAGCCCCAATTCATCCAGCACCGCAAGGTTGGGTGTGAAGTAATTCGGCTGCAGATATGCTAATTCATGGTAACCATTGTATCTGATTTGTTTTCTCCCTATATCCTTTTTGTAGCATGAAGGGGTGCATATTACATCGCTAAATGAAAATGAAACTAAATTTACATAACTTGAATGCTCGGTATCGCTAAATGTAATCGAAGAAACTTTCAATAATTTCCCCACCATGGATATTGAGGGATCACCAACCGCTACTATAATATCAGGCTTAAAATCCCTCGCTATTTTAAATAACCTATATGTCCGAGTTAGCATTTCTTTTCCAAGTCCCAACAAACTTTTTCCCATAGTACTTATGATAGTATAATCAAATCCATAATAATCTAATAAATACAAAAGAACATCTTTATCTCTTGCGGTTATTTTAATTTCATGCCCTTGCTTTTCTAACACCCATATTAAATTCTTAAATAAATGAATATCCGCAGGATGCCCCATACTTATTAATATCTTCATTTTACCCTCTTCTTCGATTCTGCTAACATCTTTAACAATCCAAAAAAGGAACTAACATCCCTGCCAATATCTGACAAAGAGCGCAGTTTTGTAAGTCTTTTTATTATATATTTTGGACTGATATAATATTCTTTATATGCTTTATTAAACATAGACCAAATAACATCTCTTGATACACCCTCTGGCTCATAAACGGGATACATCGTAGATTCGTATTTAGACCACTCTTTAGTCTTTAGCCATCCATTCTCTTCCGCCATATTGAATAATGGAGTTCCTGGAAATGGTGTAACTATATTAAATGAAGCATAATCCGGATCTAAAATCTTGGCAAAATCAATTGTCTTTTGCATAGTTTCTAATGTATCCCCTGGATGTCCTAACATGAAAAACCCGGCAGTATCCAACCCAACGGATTTTACACATTTAAATGCACCTTTAATTTGAGATGTTGTTATTTCTTTTCCTATTAACTTAAGTACCTTATCATCACCACTTTCTACACCTAAGCAAATCGTATGGCAACCTGCTTCTTTCATGGCTTTTAATAACTCACCATTAATTCGGTCTATTCTCGTATTGCATGTCCAAGATATATCCAATTTTTCTGATTTTATCATATTGCAAATAGACAATGCTCTTTTCATGTCGTATGTAAATGTGTCATCCCAAAACTTTATTTCATGAACATCAAGTTCTTCAGAAAGAAATCTAAGCTCTTCTAACACATGTTCCGGTGATCTTGGATGAAACTCTTTTGAAATTAGCCACGAACAACAAAAAATACATTTCCCGGGACATCCGCGAGATGTCATAGTAGCTGTAACGTGACGTCTTTTAGCATATGGCAGTTTGTACAGACCTAACTCAAGAAGATCGTGAGCAGGAAAATGTAATTTATCAAAATCCTTTAGAGGATTTCTTCTTCCCTGATTAATTATTCTATCTCTTTCTCTGATAATGGTACCTTTAACATTTTTTACATTCTCGCTTTCGATAATTTCGCGAATGGTCAATTCCTGCTCATTTATAACAGCAACATCTAAATACTCGCAATCTCCTATTACTTCATCTCCCAATGCAGTGATGTGGGGGCCAAATGTTATTGTAGTTATTGTAGGATTGACCTCTTTTGACATTTTTGCAATATTTAAATCCCAATCAATCGTTGGTGTAGAATTAGAAAATATTACATATTCTGGATTTGATCTTTTAACATGTCTTTTTATATCTTCAATACTTAAATTCTTTGCATTACCATCTAATATTTCGACTGACGCTACATCCCTAATATTTGCTGCAATCATTGCTGAGTCATATGGTGGGAATATATATCCTGCTTTTGAAAACCCCATTGCCCCTTTATCTCGCACGCAGTACCTATCCATTGGAGATTGAGGAACTATAAGAAGTGCTTCTACCATTTTTAATCACCCAAAACTCCCAAACACCACATCGCTAAACTTCTTATAAATCGGCATTGGCATCCTCCGAATTATTTTTGTTCCCCATTTGTATTTAAAATTCTCTCGATTTTCCACTAAAGATTCAGGATTTTTTGGATAGTAGCTATAATACAATTTCTTTTCAACTGTCCCCCATCTCTTCTTGAAATTTATCAATCCAACATTATCATATGATGTCCGTCCAAAATCAAAATATTTGTATCCATTCACGCATGCATCTTCTATGCTTTTCCAGATGAAAGCGTCATAAGGATGTAATTTTAAATAATCGGAATTCGCTGCACCGTAACCATAAAGAACACCATCTTTAAAATATTCCATTACCCCACCCGCAATAATCTCATCATCACATCTTGCAATATAAAGATAAACATAGCCATCTA
>QBUN01000300.1 GCA_013180565.1 Candidatus Methanophaga sp. GoMg3.2
TCTGTTATACTGATAAACACTGGGCGGGTGTAGTGTGAATGGATATTGAGATTCCTGAGGATATAAGATGACAGAACAACTGATGGGAAATCTGCCGAGCTTACAACAGGAGGAAAGCGGCGATGAGCGGTGTACCGGAAGGGTATAAGATGAGCGAGGTGGGTGTAATTCCTGAGGAGTGGGATGTCAAGACGTTAGAAAATATTACTACGGAGATAGGAGATGGCATTCATTCAACTCCGCAGTATGTTCCGTATTCGGATATCTTTTTTGTAAATGGTAACAATTTAGTAGATAATTCAATAAAAATCACCGATAATACATTGTGTGTCAGTGAGTACGAATACAATAAGCACAAAAAGAGATTAAATGATAGAACAATATTGTTATCAATTAATGGTACAATTGGAAATATTGCATTTTTCAATGACGAGAAAGTAATTTTGGGAAAAAGTGCAGCGTATATTAATGTCAATAATTCCACCAATAAAATTTTTATTTTCTATATATTGCAATCATCCGGCATCAAAAATTATTTTGAAGATGAATTAACTGGTTCAACTATTCGCAACCTTTCGTTGAAAACAATAAGAAATACCCCAATCGCACTCCCACCAACAATAGAAGAACAAGAAGCCATCGCCTCCGCCTTAAGCGATGTGGATGCACTCATCGCCGCACTGGCGCAGCTCATCACCAAGAAGCGCAACATCAAGCGGGGCGCCATGCAGCAGCTTCTCACAGGCAAGAAACGCCTGCCGGGGTTTGAGGGGGCGTGGGAAGTGAAGAGGCTGGAGGGGATACTTCAAAGTGCCAAACTTGGAGGTAATTATCCAAATAGTGAAAAAGAAACAAATTACCCGTTAATTAAAATGGGAAATATTAATCGAGGATTTATTGATTTAAGTAAAATTGAATTTATTACAACAGGATATATTCCATCGGAAAATGACAAATTAGAATATGGCGATATTTTGTTTAATACTAGAAATACACTTGAACTTGTAGGAAAAGTGTCAATATGGAAAAATGAACTGCCGTTGGCTTATTATAACTCAAACTTAATGAGATTAGAATTTAAACAGAGTGAAGTGTCTTCTAATTTTTTCATGAATTATATTTTAAATACTAAGGGGGCACCTTATAATTAAATCCATAGCTTTAGATAAGTAATACTTCTTCTAAAACGTAGGGAAAAAAATAATTCTGATGAACTTTGGATGGGAGTTTTAGGCAGTCTTAATGAAGTGCAAGCACGACAGTTGGCAGGTCTAAAGGCGTTAGAATTTGGTTGGGGCAGAATCTCGAAAGTTGGAAGACTTACAGGTATGGATTATAAAACGATAAAAAAAGGGATGACTGCAGTTGAAAACGGAAACTACACTATCAAACCACAAAAAACTAAAAATTAGAATTTATTTTCCGGTGGCCCCTTAGCACCCGTTGTATCGCTCACGCGGACGGTAAAACTACCTGCCGAGGCGAGAGCTACAAGGCAAAGCAAGCATAGCAAATAAATCCCTCTCCTGACATTTTCCGCTGGAAGACAATAGAATTAAAATAAAATTCTGGTTTGGGTTTTTATAGTGCGATCAATGATGATGGTTTGATATTTTCTGTGAATTTCGTGATAATTAATAGTACTTGCATTCAATCTTCTTATTATTTTCTGAATACACTCGGAACTGAGTGTTCCATCTTCATCTTCGACATACTCAATAGGCACTATAGACCCATTCCACGCAACATGGCGAGTGGTTCCAGAGGAATGCCTTGATTCGTATCTCCCCCTTGTTTCTAGCTGGCGGCACAATGAACCATGAAGTGGCGGTATCTGTCTTGAATTCCAAGCAAAGCCCTGCTTGAGTGTCTCCTTGCAGGTTCACACCATCTGCTCGATATTCAAACAGAATTACGGCATTGCACCCTCCAGCGCGTTCGCTAACAGTCCCGCTCCCTGAAGCAGTTGCTGTTAAGGTAATATTTTTTCCAGGGATAAGGGTAGATGGAGGTTTGTCAAAGCTCGCAGTAAAAGTTGCGTCATAATATTCGTAGCCGTAGTCCACCTTCTTAGTACGGTAGATAAATCTCCCCTCAGAGACAGTAAACTGTTCAAGTGTCCCATTGGCGCGTGGGGAGGTGTAATATCCGGGTGTTGCTCCTCCCCCGATGAACTCGGTAGGTGCATTGTCCGGGTTTACCCGGGTCTCCACCAGAATCCACTTGGCTGTTTCAGTGCCTGGTGGGTCTCCCGTAGATGTTGGCGTGGGCGTGGGCCCGGCTGGCGTGGGCCAGGCTGGCGTGGGCCAGGCTACCAGGCCAAAAGCTCTCTCCTGGGGGCTAAAGGGATCGTTCACACGCGCTTCTATGTTGACGGTTCCTCCTTTGGAGATGATGGTATCGGGATCGGAGAGGTGACGTCTGTCATGGGTAGTTTGTTCGACATCAGGATCATCGGGCGCCTCCCAGATCACTGGAAGGGTCTGACCGACATAAGAGCATGTGGCTTTCGGAACTCCATTGACTAACAGTGTTGGCGGCACCAGGTGACTATGGCGTGGATCCCAGAAATCATCGGTCACAGGTATCATCCACAGATACCCTTTTGC
This sequence comes from Candidatus Methanophaga sp. GoMg3.2, assembly GCA_013180565.1. Next base: position 2,610 of record QBUN01000300.1, read on the forward strand.
ATCTCCGTTAGTCCACGAGCCTTCGACAACGATTACCTTATATACTTTCCCATTCGGTGTCAGATTTAATGGATTGGGAGCCTCCGTCACAATATCATCAGGTTTAATAGAACCATTCATTATACCAGCTTGATCGAAGGCGATAACATACGGAAATTCTCCACGGACCGGAGTGGTAAAGACAATGGTTAGATCAGTCTCGATATCCGGGACGGTATACCTCCTAGGCCCTGTAGGTGCAACAAGTAAGGGTGTATTGGTCCGGACATGTGGCTGGAGGGGGAGCCATCCCCTATTCGCGTACTCTGTGAGGACTGCATTATAAGCTTCCATAACTTTGTAATTATAAAGCATGGCCCCTATGCGGTAGCCATCAGGGAAACTCTCAGCCAGCGTCTTACCATCTGACAGTCTAATTTCGGATGTGATGGGGTTGGTGCGATTGGGAATGGGTATTGCCGTGTACATATTACCCCGTCCAAATAGGGGTGTCGACAGGACGAACTCTGCATCAATCGCATCTCCGTCAGCATCTGCAACTATGGCATAGACACAGGTCATGCCACCTGGATACTGCGTAGGATCTACATGGGCCGGGTCCGGCAAAGTTGCAAGCCTTTTTAATTCGGTGCTAGCGCTTATTTCACCAGGGACGGGCGGTGTCACATAGACGCCCCAGTTTGGAATCCCAGGAGTTGGTAAAAAGTTCACATTCGGAAAAGGAATAGAATGATTTCTTGGTAAGCTTGGTCTTGGTAAGCCTGGTGCAGGTACAGCACTGTAAACACTGTAATTTCTTCGCTTGCCATCTAATCTACCAAAGTCAATAACTCTATCATCTACCACGACATCAATATACGGCTTTGCGTTGGGAATGGCCCGGATAATCCAGCGCCCCTCGTTGAACAGGCCATACTGGTCATAGACGGTGAAATATACCGTGTAAATACCAGCCCTGCGCGTTTTGAATCGAGTGCCAAGTGTGGATCCGGATGCCATTGTTCCCGAGGTAAAACTGCTGATAGAGGCACCAGTCGGCACGGTCCAGTAGTACTTCAGGGCCGAACCTTCCGGATCCCTCACAGCCGCAGAAAGGGTTATGCCTTCATCTTGTAGCTGTTCAATCTTGATTGGGCCTATATTGAGAATCTGGTTTGTCCCAAGCAGAGGAACCCCTTCGGGGACTATCGCGTTACAGTTTACAACAGGTCTGAAATTTGTGGATTCTACCACAGTCCTGCCTGGGAACATTATGGAATCATTCGTATATGTATTAGTACTATCAGCTCCATAATCCCTAATCGCAATCGTCTGATCGATCTGCCCGTCATCTGCTCCTCCTGTAAGTACTGGAATGGTAAACCACATACTATTTGCTACTCCCGGTTGGGGACGTGGGTAGCTGACAAGGAAGTGGTACCGTCCGGGGAGGAGTTGCATGATTCGTGATTCATCCTGCTTCAATTGCACGCCGCCTGCGGGAAGTGGACGGGTCGCCCGGAACTGGCTTTGATCGGGTGTATCTGGCGGCGGGACAGGTCCGGCTATATACATCACGGTGATTGGGAGATCCGAGGTGTCCAGTTGCTGCCGGTTGACAATTTCCACAGTGGACTTCCCTGTATAGAAAAGCCCGTAAAAAGAGAGGTGAGAAATATTTGTCGCTATAAAGTCTCCGTCTATCGTTCCACCTATATTCTCCCAAATCTTATTCTTGTCGTCCCAGCGGCCAATGTATAGATTGTACCTGTCTTCGCCGGCGGGAATGGGGAGAGTAATGGTCACGGGCTCACTAAACGTCAAATTGGAGGGCAACAAAACGAAAAGCTTCCCTACAGGGACTTGCCCGAATGGAGAACCACTCGGGAGATTCTCCGTAGTGGCTATTGATATCGTGACATTATTCGTAACGGCTTGTGCCGGGACATCTAAAGAAGCCCCATTCAATTCATTGTCTTCGCTCTCGACTGTCAAAAGTCCTCCTGCAGTCGGCAAAATGGTAGAAGAGGTAAGCACGGTAACTGGAGCTTTTTCACTATCTATTGGTGGTGGCGTTGTAGTAGGAGCTGATGGTTCTTTTTTATCATAAAGAGCGTTGATCTCATCGGCAGAAAGGGCATAATTGTAGATCATGACCTCGTCGACAGTGCCCGAAAAATAATCACCGAAGGATGGATTCTTACCAATATTAATATAATCCCAGCCAGATCCGAGCTTGCCTTTTTCTTCGCTTATCAAGGCACCATTTACATATAGTTTTACTGTCTCCGCGCTCTGGTCGTAAACTGCTGCTAAAAAAAACCATTCCCCGATTGTGACAGGAGAGTATCCTACAACCCATGAACCACTAAAGACTGACCAGCCTTTACCTCCACCACGTGTATCGATATCTATGGTGCGATCAAATCCCCCATTGTCATGGGAAACAATGGTACCCCCCGAATCATCATCGGCTCGGACCCAGGCTGTTATGGTCATCTGCGGCATCACCGTTGGATTTATATCTACTGGCGCAGAAACATAATCGTCCTTTCCATCAAAGCTCAATGCCTGACCACTGATCCCTGAGACAAAAGTAGCACCATGAATAGTCCCATCATTACCACTTCCAGAACTATCATAAGCTATATTCCCGCTGCCTTCGTTGAAATTCCAGTATCCAACAAGACCTCCTTCTGATGGTATGGGTGCAGGCAGATCAAGTGGCATTTCTTTCTCTGATACCGTTATGTCCTCTGTGTCCGAATCACCTTTGCGGGGTCCGTCTATGACAGTTACCTTTATCCGGTAGATCCCTTTATTGTTAAACTCGACTGCATACTTCCGGATACCGTCTGAATCTATTTTGTCCTCAAACTCGCACCCCGCATTTGTTGGTGTGTCATCGATACCCGCTTTGAAAACCACATCATCACTTAAAGGTGAAGCGGCAACATTTATTTCATCGCCTGCTACACCTGTTACAATGAGTTTTACTGTCTCAAGTTTAACCGTAGAGGTCATATCAGCCTCAATTGCAATTTCTCCTTTTAGTACTGCTAAAGGTCTTACAACGCTCTCGGCTTTCAATCCACATGCCTGCGCATCGTCTGTCTTCACCTTAAAGGTATAAGCACCAATAGTCCATCCTGTGGTCTCGAGGTTGTTATAGCCATACTTGTCATTCAACTCCTTAACGGTTATATCTGTAAATTGCTGATCATTCACCTCGTCATGTTCTATTTGCCCATCAGGACCAATTACAACGAGATCAACTTGATCACCAGGAAATAAGTTCATTCCACCGGTATATATTGTCACTGACGTACCCGCAGCGAGGGACGATACCTCCTTTGTACCTACTTTGAGTTGTAATGGCATATTCGGCTCTTTGACTGAAAGCTGGGCTTGGTCGGCAGTATTATAGGCTACATAATAAGCACCTGACGTTGGCCAATTTACGTTGTAAATACGGTTGTTAGCATCTGGCTGATACACGTTCTCTATATCACCACTTACTATCCTGACTATTATCACTGTCCCGGTGAACCCCTCAAATTGTAAATTCTGTCCGAGCAGCACTTTTTCTGTCGTGTTTGGTTTGATAATGTTGAAGTTCCCTCTATCACTACTAGCACTTACCATCGGCATTGTCGCTGCAAGTACAGAAACAATCATAATCGCAGCCATTGAAATGCCTATTATCGCTTTACCTTTTACATTCTTCGTATCCCTACCATTCCCTCCACTTATTCTTCTTTTTTGTTCCATTTTGATCATGTCATTCTACGTCTCCATAATGCTTGTATAACTTTCTAATTTCAGATAGTTTCTTGATTGAAACATTGTCATAAATATGGCTCGCTCTCGGGGCGTGCATGCAGTCACTAGCGTTTTAACTCTCGTTCTATCAAATTCTTTCTACACATGCATTAATGTACTAACCACATCTATATAAAGGTTTTATGTTTTTTCTATATATACCCCTCGTAAACTCGTAGTCATCCTCTCGCTGTTGGGTGTTTGTATCTTATATGGCATATCCTCAGTTATTGAGCCACCATACGTACCTTTGGACGAGGTTGGAGCACATGAAAGCGCATTTGTACGTACAAGAGGTGTTATCTCCGACTTCTACGTCACAGGATCCGGGAATGTGCTCATGAGAATGGTTGAGTTTGGAATGAAGGTGGGACACTCAGATACATCTCTATGTTATTAACTATGCTCGATTATATATAACATTTTTTATTACGAATGCTATTGATTTTACCTCTTTCAAAGGTATTTGCTCCGCCCCTTTCTCTTCTTTTCCGGGCTTTTCACCATTCCCGCCTCCTTCAACACACCGTCTACATAGGACTTTGAGACTTTTTCGCCCGTCTGCTTTTCATAATTTACCTTTACCACCTTTGAACCGATAAAATAACTGTCTTCTTTCTCCAAGTCTTTTCTTATTTTTATAATTTGCTGTTTTGTTTCAGGCGTGTATTTTCTCGATTTCCCCTTTTCCCAGCCTCTGTTGTCGCTTGATATTTCGCCTTCATCCATCTGCACCCATTTACCCACACTGTTTTTGCTCGCCAGTAGCTGACGTGCTATTTCGCGGTTACTCCTGCCTTT
>QBUN01000299.1 GCA_013180565.1 Candidatus Methanophaga sp. GoMg3.2
CATAAAAGGTGTTGACCATCTCTCATACAAGATGAACGATCTTGAATATGGCTTGACTATACTAATACAACGCTATAAAGGCAGTTCAAATGCTTCCGACCTGAGTATATACCAGTAAACAATACTTCTTTTCTGTAAAGAATAGCGGATAGAAGGAGCGAAAGCGAAGAAATTACAGGGATAAAGGCAAATTAGAACGATTTGAGTGGCGGTTCCAGAGGCTCTATCTTATAACAGTATTTATCTCGAAGCGATTAATTGCTATTTTAAAAATATCCTGTTGTTGTTTATAGAAGTGAGTAGCAGTAGTGCTGAATTCGATCAATCCAACTGCGTATCCTTTGCCTCAAGTCCATTGAATATTGACCATCATGCCACCATGCTTACCCAAACCAATAACACTTGTAACTCGAAAACACAAAATAGAAAACCTTAAATACCCACTCACCCTTGTCTCCTTTCAGGTGATAAAAAGAATGCATTTATCAGATGGAATATTGGCACCAGAATGGTGTTTGGTATGGTTTGCAATCGCCATAGTCTTTATAGCGGTGGGGGTATGGCAGATAAAGAGAGGCACAAAAGAGAACGCATCGTACCTGCCGATGCTTGCAATGATGGGCGCTGTGGTCTTCATAATCTCTGTCTGGCACATTCCCGTCCCGGTATCAGGGTCGTGCTCACATCCGATAGGAACGCCGATGTCTGCGATAATCGTTGGTCCTTTTCCAACCGTGGTACTGAGTGCAATTGCACTGTTCTTCCAGGCGTTTTTTGGACACGGAGGACTCACAACGCTCGGTGCGAATGTAGTGTCAATGGGAATCGTGGGGGGATTCAGTGGTTATCTCCTCTACGTACTACTGAGGAAGGTGAACTCGCCTTTATGGCTTGCTGCTGGGATGGCAGGATTCGTAGGGGATGTATTGTGTTATCTAACGACAGCACTCCAACTCGCATTGTCGATCAATCCAGGTTCAGTGCTCTCTCACTGGGCGATCTATACGATAGGATACATGCCGACACAGTTGCCACTTGCAGTTGCAGAGTTTGTGTTCACCGCAGGCATTGTGCAGTATATTGCAGATAGAAGGCCGGATCTTCTGGCGAAGAAGTTATGGGGGGGTGTTTCAAGTGCTTGACCGATTTACAAAGACGGCGTTGGTTTTGATGGTAGTAATAACTGCGATCATCCTTATCATTGCGTATCTTGGCTATATAGGCGATCAGGGGAAGATGAAGGGAATAGGACCAATAGTGGAGAAACACGCGGCGAGTACTGTTGCAAATGTCGCGCCTGTATCGCTCGTTCCTGCAATTACTGATTTGGTAGGAAAGTTCTGGGGCTTCACAATCGCGGGAATTGTTGCAGGCTTCATAGTCGGCTATTTATGGACGGGGCTATTTAGGAGGCGAGAGGATGCTTGAATGGCTAGTGGCAGGCCCGTTATTAGGAATCGGAACAACGATAGGGTTCTTCGTTTTCCTGATCATTGGGCATTATATATGTGAATGGAGATTAAAATCGGGAACGATGTAGAATGACAGACGATGCGGCTCATTAATTATGTCCAAGAAGTGGACTTTGAGCGGTTAGTAGTTGGCAGTAGTTCGACGATCCACCAACTTGATGCACGAGTAAAGCTTATATGTGCTTTTGCTTTGATATTCTGCATCATTTCGATGAAGCAACCCCTCATCCCCCTTTTTATTTTTTGCGCTGCCACAGTTATCTGTTTCGGTATTAAAATGCCACTGAGGATATATCTTAAAAGGCTGGTTCTTCTTCCGTTCTCTGTTGCGGTTGTCGTGCTTGTCGTTGTCATATTCACTTACGGCGGTGACCATCAAGTATCCTCCTTCTTCGGGCTGCCAATATATCAGGAATCGTGCTCGTTTGCTGTTTTGCTTTTCGCGCGGATAATTGCATCGGTTTCTATATTGAGCGTGTTTGTAGCTACCACCGAGGTGATGGCGGTGACGGAAGCAATGCACTGGTTCAAAGTGCCAAAGGTCATGGTTGACCTCGCAGTGATGATGCTGCGCTATATCCATCTGCTGTCCGGAGAAAGCGTAAAGATGTACCGGGCACAGGCGTCAAGATGCGGCTTCTCCAGTAGACTTGGCTATAAGCAAAAGCTGAAGAATCTCAGTACCATCGCAGGTTCGCTCATCTTGAGGGCATTAAAACGTGGTGAACGTGTATATGCCGCAATGCTGTCACGTGGATATACCACAGATTCTAAGATTACCGAAATCGAACCGTTATCAGCAAAAAACGCTCTTTTCTGTGTTACAATTATCGCCGTTTCGGTACTGCTTGTAATTGTTGACCGTATATGGCTAGGAGCGGGAACCGGCTTATGAAGTGTGCAGTAAACGTATCCAACCTATTTTATACATATCCGGACGGAACAGAAGCGTTGAGAGGCATTAACTTTAGGGTAATGGAAGGCGAGAGAGTAGCGGTTATTGGCTCGAATGGATGTGGTAAATCAACACTGTTCTACCATTTTAATGGCTTATTTTTACCTACGAAAGGTACTGTTTGTATCAACGAAGAAGAGATAACAAAGACTAATTTAGATAAGATAAGGATGACGGTAGGACTTGTATTTCAGGACCCGGACGATCAGTTGTTCGCGCCGACAGTATGGGATGACGTGGCATTCGGACCGAGGAACATGGGCCTTTCAAAGCGCGAAGTAGCCGAGCGGGCAGATAATGCGTTGAATATCCTGAACATAGCGGATTTGAAGGATAAGAGTCCGGATAATCTCAGCGGAGGACAGAAGCGATTGGTGTCAATCGCAGGAGTTCTTGCAATGAATCCAAAAATCATTGTGCTGGACGAACCCACGTCTAATTTAGATCCACGCACGTCAAGAACTGTGATGCACCTTTTAGTGGATTTGAGCAGAAGGATGAATATCGCATTGATTATCGCCACTCATGATGTAGATGCGGTACCGCAATATGCGGATAGGATATATGTGATGCATAAGGGGCGGTTCGTGGCAGAAGGCACACCAGAGGCTGTCTTTTCTGATGCTTCTGTCATAAGAGAATCACACTTGAGGCTGCCGCGGATTGCGCATTTGATGGAGATTCTACATAAGGATGACAAGTTGCCAGTACGGAATCCGTATCCGTTGACTATTAGAGCGGCGAGAAATGAAATAATGCGATTGATGAGGGGGGATAAGAAGCAAGAATGAAATGGGCATACAAATCACCCGGGATACCAGATAGTTTATTCTCACGGTCAAAAGCAGGCTTAACGAGAGAAGAAATCAGAGCAATTATCGTTTCTAAAGCACAGATAAAAGGTGGCGAGCGGATTTTAGATGTTGGTACCGGCTCCGGGAGTGTTTCCATTGAATTCGCTCTGTTAGGTTGCAATGTCACAGCAGTGGAGAAGGACAATGATAATTTTGAGACTGCGAGAAGAAACATAGCGGATTTCGGCTTAAATGACCAAATCGAGCTCATATCAGGCGAGATGGAAGATGTCAAATTATCACATAATTTCGATTGCATCTTCTTCGGTGGCACTGATAACCTTGACAAATCGCTTGACAATGTATTCAAGCACTTGAAACTCGGAGGGCAGATAATCATCGCAGCGGTCCGACTTGAGACAGTAGTAGAATCCATGAATGTACTGAAAAGCAGGGGTATCAATCCGAATGTTCTGAATATCTGCTTGAACAAGGGCAAGGACCTGGGCGGTAAAACCGCCCTCGCGCCCTCGTATCCGGTATTCCTAATCTATGGAGCGAAAAGATGAAACTATATGGAATAGGTGTGGGACCAGGCGACCCGGAACTGCTCACATTGAAAGCATATAAGATACTCAAGGGCGTGGATATGATAATAGCGCCGAGGTCGAGCGAGGCTAAACGGAGTCGAGCGCTCCACACGGTTGAAGAAGTAATAAAAGAGCGGGATTGTATTGTGGTTGAACCGGTATTCCCTATGACGAAAGACCGAGACAAGCTAAAACAGTATTGGAAAAAGGCGCGAGAAGAGGTATTGGCAAAAGGAAATGGCTGTGGAACTGCCGCATTTATCACTCTGGGCGACCCGAGCATGTATTCCACATTCTACCGATTCTTAGAGGTTTTTAACGACCTGGTAGAGGAGTTAGAAGTAATTCCCGGCGTGACCTCATTCTCGGCTTGCACATCTACTGCACAGGTCCCCCTAGTGGAAGGAACTGAAATTGTTTCTATTATTCCGGACGTAAAAGCAAAAAAGGCAATGCGCGTAATAGAGAGCTCAGATTCTTTGATATTCCTCAAACCAAAAAATCTGGATAAAATCGAGGATCTGCTGGGTAATGAAAAAGCCATCTTATGTGTTAAGGTTGGGTTTGACGACCAAGAATTAATATCAGGAAAAGTTAGTGAAATAGAAGAACCAACTCATTACCTCTCCACACTTATCGTAAAGAAGGGTATGGACACTAAACATAAACCGGAACCACGAGATTACACAAGATTAACACAGAAGGGTGAACTGCGTGATACTAATGGAAAGTGGCTTTATAAGGACCTAACTCAAGAGATTATCGGTGCAGCGATGGAAGTTCACCGCAAGTTAGGCTCGGGTTTCCTAGAATATGTGTATGAAGAAGCGTTAAGTTATGAGCTGAATTTGAAAAAGGTCCATTTTGAAAGACAAAAAGAGCTAGATATTTATTACAAAGACTTATTAATCCCACGAAAATATAAGCCTGATTTAATGGTCGATAGTAAAGTAATAGTAGAAATAAAAGCTACATCGGGTTTAACAGAAATTGAAGAAGCACAGTTATTAAATTATCTAAAGGCAACCAAAATGCGTGTTGGTTTATTACTAAATTTCGCTACGAAGAGTTTGGAGGTGAAAAGAAGAATCTTGTGACAATCTGTGTAATCTGTGGTTAATTATGAAAACGAAAGTAGTATTTGTAGGTGCGGGACCGGGCGACCCGGAACTGCTCACATTGAGAGGCAAGCGTGAACTAGAAAGTGCGGACGTAGTAATATATGCGGGTTCGCTCGTCCACAGGGATATTTTGAAATATGCGCGGAGCGATGCGATAGTGATAGACAGTTATGGAAAGACGAGGGAAGATCTGTTTGCACTGTACGCGGAGTTTGCGAAAGCGGGAAAAAGAGTAGTGCGGCTCCATACAGGCGACTTGAGCTTCTATTCCGCTATTCTGGAACAGATGGCATACCTCTCGTCTATGGACATTGATTTTGAACTTGTTCCTGGCGTTACTGCGTTCTCGGCCGCGTCTGCATCGTTAAAACGGGAACTCACATCGCCTGGTGTATCGCAAACGCTGATAATTACAAAACCGTTTGGGAAGACCGGCAAGCCTGCTGAGGAAAGCATAGCGGAACTGTCTAAGCATGGAGCAACAATGGTCATCTTTCTCGGCGTTCATATCATTGACGAGGTCGTTTCGGAACTGCTGGTTGGTTATCCTCCGGATACGCCAGTGGCAGTGGTTCATAAAGCGTCATGGACGGAAGAGCGGATAATACGGGGCACTTTAGATGATATTGCAGAGAAGGTGAAGACCGAAGGCGTTAAGAGCCAATCAGTGATAATTGTGGGTGCGGTGCTTGAAAAATCAGGTGTTTCTAAACTTTATGGGGGTAGCGAGTCGTGATCGCCATTTTTGTGCTGGCACAGAAATCGGTTGCAATTGCCGATAAAGTGAAAAAAATGCTGTTAGAGAGCGGGTTCGACACAGAACTGATATGCTCAGAAAAGATTTCTTGCAATAGCGCAGATGAGAATGTGAAAAGTGTTTACAGTGCGATACGGGAACGTTTCCGAGCGAAGAAGAACATTGTCGCTATTCTGCCTATGGGCGTAGTTGTTAGGGCGATAGAACCGAAGAAAAAAACCGAAGACCCATGGGTGGTCTGCATAGAGGAGAACGGCAGATATGTTATTCCTGTGTTGAACGGGCATAGAGGCGCGAACGAATTTGCAACGCTTATTTCAGATGCGATTTCGGCACAAGTAGTGATAACAACTTCCGAGGAACCCTACGCCCACTCGGAATAAATTGCGGGGCATCCCTCGTAGTTTGTCGTGCCTCATCATAACAACCCGTTGAACTCATCAACGCTTATTTCAGCATCTCTTAACAGTTTTCTTAATAGTCCTTTGCCAAGAACTTTGTGTTTAGGAATCGTTAACGGCTTTCTGCTCTTGTCAGATTTATGTCTCATGCGGATATGGCTCCCCTTTTGCCTTACGACACGACTACATAGCCCAACTTTTCAAAGCATTTAACCACCTTTTCTCCAGAACTAACGGGCAATTTGCTCATGTCTCTATATCGTTGATAAGACTATTTAAAAGAAACGTTTACAAAATAACAGGTAATTTGCTTATACTTCCACTGACACAACGTGGTAGCTGAACTCTTGGATTGTATCAAGCTGTTCCACAATTTCTTCCTTCTGCTCCTCAAGACACAGTTCAATCACTTCGTGTATGTTTTTTAACGCTTCGTCCAGTGTTTTTCCCTGTGTATAGCATCCCGGAATAAGTGGACATTCTACCACAAAAAAACCATCTTCATCCTTCTCTACAAGAACCGGGAGCTGAACTTTTTTAGCCCCTATCATTTTCAATCACCATTTTAATATTTCTTTTCCTTCTTAAATATGTTTACTAAAAGCCCCAACCTCACCACCACCCGGAATAAATTCCGAGGCATCCTTTTCCACTTTTTTCTAAGCAGATTATGTTATTGCCAATAGTCGCCATTAATATCCCCTCTATCAGCCCTTTAAGTCCTCCCTCAGCCCCTTAATCTCGTCCAATATCTTTGATAGCAACTCCTTCTCGTCTACTTTTGGCATTGGCTTTCCTTTTTTTACTTTAACTCTGCTTCTGATTTCCTCTCTCACTTCATCCCGATTTTTTATTTTTGATGCTTTTCTCCAAAAAGTTTGTTATAGAGCGAGGTGTACCAGGTTTTGTGTGTTTTTGCCTTTTCTTCGGCTATCACGGGAACAGTATCTGCCTTCTCGTAACCCTTCTGTCCTGATATATACTTCTCCCCGACTGAGGAAATTGATAACGTTATAGAAAAGAAAATAGGCAGAAAAT